>NZ_JCBCUW010000017.1:0-116117 GCF_059862525.1 Pseudomonas sp. MF08875 | reverse complement strand
CTTTCAAAGTTTCGCTGGGAAATCTTTAACAACTTCAACCACTTGCGCTGACGATCACTCGTTAGCGGGAGGCGAATTCTACAGCGTTACTCGCTGCTGTCAACACCTCTTTTTCAACTCCTTTCGGACTTCGATGACCTGAAGCTCCGCGCTGTCGAAACCTACATAACTCTTTGTTTACCAAGGAGTTTTCCGTTTCGACTGCGCTGGAAGTGGGGCGAATTATAGACAGATATAAATCGCCGTCAACCGTTAATTCGGGTTTTCTATCGAGCCAAGCAAAAAGCCCAGCAAGAGGCCCCTTCTCTATAGAAGGGGCGCGCCCAACTCCCTTCTATATAGATAACGACCTAAAGCACCCCTGACTCCTTCAAGGCAGCCACCACCGAAGCATCCATCCCCAACACCTGCTGGAGCACCTGCAACGTGTGTTCGCCCAACAAAGGTGGAGCATTGCGGTACTCCACAGGCGTTTCGGAAAGACGGATAGGGCTGGCGACCTGAGGAACAATGCCCGCCAGTTCATGAGGCATCTCCAACGCCAACCCACGCGCGCGAACTTGAGGGTCCGCGAACACCTGCTCCAGATCATTGATCGGACCGCACGGCACGCCCGCCTGCTCCAGTTGCAACACCCATTGCGCCGTGGTCTTGAATACTGTTGCCTGACGAATCAACGGAATCAATACCGCCCGATTGGCCACACGCTGCGTATTTGTGGCAAACCGCGCGTCATCCGCCCACTGCGGCTGCCCAGCCACCTCGGCAAACTTGCGGAACTGGCTATCATTGCCGACCGTAAGAATGAAATCGCCGTCCGCCGTCGGGAAATCCTGGTAGGGCACGATATTAGGATGGGCATTGCCCAAGCGCTTCGGCGCAACCCCTGTGGTCAGGTAGTTCATCGCTTGGTTAGCCAGGCACGCAACCTGCACATCCAACAGCGCCATATCGATATGCTGCCCGCCGCCGTCGTGATCGCGATGGGCCAACGCTGCGAGGATCGCCACCGTCGAGTAGAGCCCGGTGAGGATGTCCGTCAACGCCACGCCGACCTTTACCGGCCCAGCGCCTTGATCGCCCTCGGGGCGGCCCGTCAGGCTCATCAACCCGCCCAACCCCTGAATCATGAAGTCATAGCCGGCGCGTTTGGCGTAGGGGCCGGTTTGCCCGAAGCCTGTGATCGAGCAGTAGATCAGCTCCGGGTTCAGCGCCCTGAGCGACTCATAATCCAAACCATAAGCCGCGAGGCCACCGACCTTGAAGTTCTCGATCAAGATGTCAGATTTGGCCGCCAGCTCCCGTACCAGGCGCTGCCCCTCGGGCCGCGTGAAGTCGATGGTGACGGATTGCTTGTTACGGTTGGCCGACAGGTAGTAGGCCGCCTCGGTGGTGTTCTCACCATAGGCGTCCTTGAGGAAGGGCGGGCCCCAGGCGCGCGTGTCATCGCCATTGCCCGGCCGCTCGACCTTGATGACCTCGGCCCCGAGATCCGCGAGGATCTGCCCAGCCCAGGGGCCAGCCAACACCCGCGACAAGTCCAATACCCGAAGGTGCGAAAGCGCGCCCATGGTCGTGCTCCTATTAATAGAACGCCTGAAGACCCGTCTGTGCACGCCCCAGGATCAGCGCATGAACGTCGTGCGTACCCTCGTAGGTGTTCACCACTTCCAGGTTGACTAGGTGCCGCGCCACGCCGAATTCGTCGGAAATGCCATTGCCGCCCAGCATGTCCCGCGCCATGCGCGCGATGTCCAGGGACTTACCGCACGAGTTGCGCTTCATCATCGAGGTGATCTCCACCGCCGCCGTGCCTTCGTCTTTCATACGGCCCAGGCGCAGGCAGCCTTGCAGGGCGAGGGTGATTTCAGTCTGCATGTCGGCCAGTTTCTTCTGGATCAACTGCGTAGCGGCCAAGGGGCGGCCAAACTGCTGGCGATCCAGGGTGTATTGGCGGGCGGTGTGCCAGCAGAATTCGGCGGCACCCAAGGCACCCCAGGAAATACCGTAGCGGGCCGAGTTCAGACAGGTGAAAGGGCCTTTCAAGCCACGCACGTCCGGGAAGATGTTCTCTTCAGGGACGAAGACGTTATCCATGACGATTTCGCCGGTGATCGAGGCGCGCAGGCCTACCTTGCCGTGGATCGCCGGGGCGCTCAGGCCCTTCCAGCCTTTTTCTAGGACGAAGCCGCGAATGTCGCCCGCATCATCCTTGCCCCAAACGACGAAGACATCGGCAATCGGGCTGTTGGTGATCCACATCTTGCTGCCGGTCAGGCTGTAGCCACCTTCGACCTTACGTGCACGCGTAATCATCGCGCCCGGGTCGGAACCGTGGTTGGGCTCGGTCAGACCAAAGCAACCGATCCATTCGCCCGAGGCCAGTTTCGGCAGGTACTTCTGTTTTTGCGCTTCGGTGCCGAATTCATTGATCGGCACCATCACCAGCGAGGACTGCACACTCATCATCGAGCGATAGCCGGAATCGACGCGCTCGACCTCACGGGCAATCAGGCCGTAGCTGACGTAGTTCAAGCCGCTGCCGCCATACTGCTCGGGAATGGTGGCACCCAGCAGGCCGACTTCACCCATTTCGCGAAAGATCGCCGGGTCGGTTTTTTCATGGCGGAACGCCTCAAGCACCCGCGGCGCGAGCTTCTGCTGGGCGAATTGCTCGGCGGTGTCGCGGATCATGCGCTCTTCTTCGGTGAGCTGTTGATCCAGCAGCAGCGGGTCGATCCAGTTGAAGCTTGCTTTACCGGCCATGGGTTGAGTCCTCGTCATCAGGTCAAATTTCGTGGGTTGATCCTAGGCCGCCCCCGCCGATCCGGCAAACGAGGATTTTGCATACTGTTGTGCTGTTTACTCACTTCGTAATAGCCTGAAAGCACCTACCAGCAATGAATTAGTGAGATAGCTGTACATGCGCAGGAAAATACCCAGCACCACCGCCCTGGTCAGTTTTGAGGCCGCCGCGCGCCATGAAAGCTTCACCAAGGCTGCCCAAGAACTGTCGCTGACCCAAGGGGCGATTTGCCGGCAGATCGCCAGCCTGGAGGAGTTCCTCAGCGTTGAGCTGTTTCGCCGCTCCCGGCGCGGCGTAAAGCTGACCGAGGCCGGGCTTTCCTACAGCCGCCGGGTCGCCACGCAACTGGATGCGGTCGAGCGCGACACGCTGTCGGTGATGGGCCAGCAGGGCGCCAACGTGATTGAACTGGCCGTGGTGCCGACCTTTGGCACGCAATGGCTACTGCCCCGGCTCAAGGACTTCCAGCAGCAGCACCCGGAAGTCACCGTCAACTTGACCAACCGCACCCGGCCCTTCCTGTTTGCCGACACCGACTTCGACGCCGCTATCTACTTTGGTGATGCAGACTGGTCCGGCACCGAATCCCATAGGCTGATGGGCGAAAACCCGATGCCGGTGTGCAGCCCGAGCCTGCTGGGCGCGAAAGGTCAGTTGAGCGCCAAAGAAATTGCCGACCTGCCACTGCTGCAACAGACCACACGCCCCTACGCCTGGCGCCAATGGTTCAACGCCCGGCAGTTGAATATTCCCCGGGACATGACAGGGCCGCGCTACGAGCTATTCTCGATGCTGGCCCAGGCAGCCATGCACGAGATGGGTATCGCCCTGATCCCGCCGTTCCTGATTCAACGCGAATTGGCAGAGAAGCGCTTGGTCATCGCCAATGAACATTCACTACCGAGCATCAAGGCGTATTACCTGATGATTCCTGACCGAAAAGTCGAATCCGCCTCATTGCGAGCTTTCCGCGACTGGTTGATCCACCAAGCTAACAGCTACAACCCCGAAGGGCAGGGGCTTTCAAACATTAGCTGACTCCGTAGTCAGCTAAATATAATCACTACAGATATAACTAAATGTCGCCTTTAAACAAACTGTACCGATAACCAGAACAATCGTCCTACAAGCACCGTACTCATTGCCTTTGCGCCCTTATCCCGAGGTCATGTCAGCTTATTCAGCACACGGATGGGAATTTTTCTTGAATTCCGTCCTGCACCTTGAAAGCCGTGCCCTACAAGGGTTATCGCCGCATTGTTGCGACATTCGGTCACGGCATGACTTGTAGTTAATTTTCCGTCACCCGTCATAATCCCTTGAAGGGCACAAAGTTCGCCTGCAAAATGCCGCGCCCCGCCCTGAATACAGCGGGACCGTGCTGATCGGCCGCCCCAGCGCACGTGTCGTCGTGCACTGGCCTCTTAAAGAATCACAAAGCAATAAGATCCAGCAGGAGATTTGACGTGCACATTGGTGTTCCTCTCGAAACCCAGACGGGTGAAACGCGGGTTGCTGCAACCCCTGAAACCATCAAGAAGCTGATCGGCCAGGGTCATAAAGTCACGGTACAGAGCGGCGCCGGCATTAACGCCAGTGTGCTCGACAGTGCGTATGAAGCGGCAGGTGCGACCATTGGCAGCGCCAACGAGGCATTCGGCGCCGAACTGATTCTCAAGGTCGTGGCCCCTGACGACAACGAGCTGGCGCTGATTAAAAGCGGCACCGTCCTGGTCGGCATGCTCAACCCGTTCAGCAATGAAACCATCGCCAAACTGGCCGAGCGCGGCATTACAGCCTTCGCTCTGGAGGCCGCGCCGCGTACCTCCCGCGCGCAGAGCCTGGACGTGCTGTCCTCTCAGGCCAACATCGCTGGCTATAAGGCCGTGTTGTTGGCTGCCCATCACTACCCGCGCTTCATGCCCATGCTGATGACTGCCGCCGGTACGGTGAAAGCCGCCCGGGTGCTGATTCTCGGCGCCGGTGTAGCCGGACTGCAGGCCATCGCGACCGCCAAGCGCCTAGGCGCGGTGATCGAGGCGTCGGACGTGCGCCCTGCGGTGAAGGAACAGATCGAATCCCTGGGTGCCAAGTTTGTCGACGTGCCCTACGAGACCGACGAAGAGCGCGAATGCGCAGTAGGCGTGGGTGGCTACGCGCGGCCGATGCCGGCCAGTTGGATGCAGCGCCAAGCCCTGGCCGTGCATGAGCGCGCCAAGCAAGCGGACATCGTCATCACCACCGCGCTGATTCCGGGCCGCAAGGCGCCGGTGCTGCTGAGCACCGACACCGTCGCGCAGATGAAGCCAGGCTCGGTGGTCATCGACCTCGCCGCGGCCCAGGGCGGCAACTGCCCGCTGACCGTGGCCGACCAGGTCGTCGTCGCCAACGGTGTGACCATCGTTGGCCCGACCAACCTGGCCGGCGCCGTCGCAGCGGACGCTTCGGCGCTCTACGCACGCAACCTGCTGGACTTCCTGAAGCTGGTCTTCACCAAGGAAGGGCAGTTCGAGATCAACCTAGAAGACGATATCGTCGCCGCGTGCCTGATGTGCCGCGACGGCCAAGTCATCCGTAAAAACGCCTAAGCAGGGATTCAGACGATGGAAGAGCTTATCTCCCCCGGTATCTACAACCTGATTATCTTCGTGCTGGCTATTTATGTCGGTTACCACGTGGTCTGGAACGTCACCCCGGCGCTGCACACGCCGCTGATGGCGGTGACCAACGCCATTTCCGCGATTGTCATCGTCGGCGCCATGCTGGCCGCCGCCCTGACCGTCACCCCGCTGGGCAAGACCATGGGCACCCTGGCCGTGGCCCTGGCCGCCGTGAACGTGTTCGGCGGCTTCCTGGTGACGCGCCGCATGCTTGAGATGTTCAAGAAAAAAGCCCCGAAAGCCGTAAAAGAAGAGGCGCCCAAGTAATGAGCATGAACCTTGTCACGACGCTCTACCTGATCGCGTCGATCTGCTTCATCCAAGCCCTCAAGGGCCTGTCGCACCCCACTACGTCGCGGCGCGGCAACCTGTTCGGCATGCTGGGCATGGCGCTGGCGGTGTTCACCACCGTGGGCCTCATTTATAAGCTGGGCGCTGAACTGGCGACGGCCGGCATCGGCTATGTGATCGTCGGCCTGCTGGTCGGCGGGACTGCTGGCTCGATCATGGCCAAGCGCGTGGAAATGACCAAGATGCCGGAGCTGGTGGCGTTCATGCACAGCATGATCGGCCTGGCGGCAGTGTTCATCGCCATCGCGGCGGTGGTCGAGCCGCAGTCCCTGGGCATCGTCAAACAGTTGGGCGACGCGATCCCGGCGGGCAACCGCTTGGAGCTGTTCCTCGGCGCGGCGATTGGTGCCATTACCTTCTCCGGCTCCGTGATCGCCTTCGGCAAGCTGTCGGGCAAGTACAAGTTCCGCCTGTTCCAAGGCGCACCGGTACAGTTTGGCGGCCAGCACAAGCTCAATCTGCTGTTGGGCCTGACCACCCTGGGCCTGGGCCTGGTGTTCATGTTCACCGGCAACCTCACCGCGTTCGCCGTGATGCTGGCCCTGGCCTTCGTGCTGGGCGTGCTGATTATCATCCCGATCGGCGGCGCAGACATGCCGGTCGTGGTGTCGATGCTCAACAGCTACTCGGGCTGGGCGGCGGCGGGTATCGGCTTCTCGCTGAACAACTCGATGCTCATTATTGCCGGCTCCCTGGTGGGCTCCAGCGGCGCGATCCTGTCGTACATCATGTGCAAGGCCATGAACCGCTCGTTCTTCAACGTGCTGCTGGGCGGCTTTGGCAACACCGCCGAGGCGGCAGGCCCGGCGGGCTCGCAAGAAGCGCGGCCGGTGAAATCCGGCTCGGCGGACGACGCCACGTTCCTGCTGACCAACGCTGACACCGTCATCATCGTCCCCGGCTATGGCTTGGCGGTCGCCCGGGCGCAGCACGCGCTCAAGGAACTGACCGAGAAGCTGACCCACCGTGGCGTGACCGTGAAGTACGCGATCCACCCGGTGGCGGGCCGCATGCCCGGGCACATGAACGTGCTACTGGCCGAGGCCGAAGTGCCTTACGACCAGGTGTTCGAGATGGAAGACATCAACTCCGAGTTCGGCCAGGCCGACGTGGTGCTGGTGCTGGGCGCCAACGACGTGGTCAACCCGGCCGCCAAGAACGATCCGAAATCGCCGATTGCCGGCATGCCGATCCTCGAAGCGTTCAAGGCCAAAACCATCATCGTCAACAAGCGCTCTATGGCCAGCGGCTATGCCGGCCTGGATAACGAACTGTTCTACCTGGACAAAACCATGATGGTCTTCGGCGACGCCAAGAAAGTCATCGAAGACATGGTCAAGGCCGTCGAGTAAAACCCTGCTCCAGCGCAACACAAAAAACCCCGGCCTTGTTTAGGCTGGGGTTTTTTATGCGTGTTGAAAACCCGACAAAAGGCTCTAAATGGCGGCCCTGCATTCGACCATGGTAGCGGGACGAACCGGGCACAAATCACTAGACTGCGCATCTTGCTTTCGATGCCCGAGATAATAATCCATGTACCGTGATCGTATTCGCTTGCCTTCCTTGTTCAGTAAGGTCATGAGCGCGGCTGATGCCGCCGCCCTGATCGAAGACGGCATGACCGTCGGCATGAGCGGTTTCACCCGCGCCGGCGAAGCCAAGGCCGTGCCCCATGCGCTGGCCGAGCGCGCCAAGAAATCACCCCTGAAAATCACCCTGATGACCGGTGCCAGCCTGGGCAACGACCTGGACAAAGAACTCACCGAAGCCGGCGTACTGTCGCGGCGCATGCCATTCCAGGTAGATAGCACCCTGCGCAAGGCCATCAACGCCGGCCAGGTAATGTTCATCGACCAGCACCTGTCCGAAACCGTGGAACAGCTGCGCAACAACCAGCTCAAGCTGCCGGACATCGCGGTCATCGAAGCCGTGGCCATCACCGAGCAAGGCCACATCGTGCCCACCACCTCCGTGGGCAACTCGGCCAGCTTCGCGATCTTCGCCAAGCAAGTCATCATCGAGATCAACATGGCGCACAACCCCAATCTGGAAGGGTTGCACGACATCTATATCCCCACTTACCGGCCCACCCGCACACCGATTCCGCTGGTCAAGGTCGACGACCGTATCGGTAGCACCGCGATCCCGATCCCGCCGGAAAAAATCGTCGCCATCGTCATCACCAACCAGGCCGACTCTTCGTCCACGGTGTCGACGCCGGACAGCGAGACCCAAGCCATCGCCAACCACCTGATCGAGTTCTTCAAGCAAGAAGTGGCTGCCGAGCGCATGACCAACAAGCTGGGCCCACTGCAGGCCGGCATCGGCAACATCGCCAACTCGGTGATGTGCGGCCTGATCGACTCGCCGTTTGAAGACCTGACCATGTACTCCGAAGTCCTCCAGGACTCCACCTTCGACCTGATCGACGCCGGCAAGCTGGTCTTCGCTTCCGGCAGCTCGATCACCCTGTCGAACCGCCGTAACGCGGACGTGTTCGGCAACCTGGAGCGCTACAAGGACAAACTCGTACTGCGCCCGCAGGAAATCTCCAACCACCCCGAAGTGGTGCGGCGCCTGGGCATTATCGGCATCAACACCGCCCTGGAGTTCGACATCTATGGCAACGTCAACTCCACCCACGTCTGCGGCACGCGGATGATGAACGGCATTGGCGGCTCGGGTGACTTCGCGCGCAACGCGCACCTGGCGATCTTCGTCACCAAGTCGATTGCCAAGGGCGGCGCGATTTCCAGCGTGGTGCCGATGGTCAGCCACGTGGACCACACCGAACACGACGTCGACATCCTCGTCACCGAGATCGGCCTGGCCGACCTGCGTGGCCTGGCGCCACGGGAGCGGGCGCGGGTCATCATCGACAACTGTGTGCACCCAGACTATCGCCAGGCGCTGAACGACTACTTCGAAGCCGCGTGCGCCCTGGGCGGGCACACCCCGCATATCCTGCGCCAAGCTCTGCAGTGGCACATCAACCTGGACGAAACGGGGCGGATGCTCGCGGTGTAGTTCACACAGTTGGCGGCTGATGCAAAAACACTTTCATCAGCCGCCGGCATCAACCCCTTTGATTGACGAAAACTGTACTGCTGTACTGGTATTTTCCTACCGAAACGTCCTACCAAAACTACCCATCCGTGCAAAAACGCACCAAATAGGTGCCGACAGGTACAGTTGCCTCATTTACGAGCAGTACAGCCCCTATAAACAGTTAACTGGCCCCTCACAATACAGGTGAACTGTATCTAGAGAGACTTGTGCAACGAGAGGATCATTGGCATCAGTTAAACCACTACCTAATCCCGCCACAAGCGGAAGGATGTCAATCATGGAACGTACACTCAGTTCCGAACTGTTTTTTGAAGACAACGCTGTAAAAACCCAGGCTTCCATGCCTTTGCGCGTTCTCGCCAACCTGATGCTGTGGCAGCGCCGCATCTCCAGCCGCCATCAACTGGCTCGTCTGGATTCGCGTCTGCTGGCTGACGCCGGGATTAGCGAAGCACAACGCTACGAAGAGCTGAGCAAGCCGTTCTGGCGCTAACTTAGCGCTGCTGGCCCTGACCCACCGGGTCCACCGCCAGCACTGAATTGAACATACAAAGCCCGTCGCAGATCACTGCGGCGGGCTTTGTCGTTTCCGGGCTCGCAAAACCACCTGACGAATACAGTTTTAAATATCTTAAAATTGACCAGTACAATTTAATCGAACGTTCTCGTACGCCTTACGCCGTGCCGCGCGCAGAGCAAGAGGCGCTCGCTATAAATCTGCGGCCAGCCCTATCGGGCCGCCCAGACCCGGCCTAATATCCGACAAGTACGTGGCGAACGCGGCCTGGTGTGCGTCAGAGGCTCTACTCACCGCGCTAACGGCAGTGAACGTCTTTTCGGCTTATCCACAGGAGTCACCCCCATGTCCCGTCTTCGCCTGCTCAGCGCCGCAGCCTTGCTGGCTGTGGCCGCCAACGCCAGTGCCAGCAGCTTTATCGTCACCACTGACTCGATCGTCGGCGCGCTCAAGGCCACGTCCGATGCCACTTCCGATGTGTCGTCTTCGTTTCGCGATAACAAGATCGTGCAAGCGGCCCGCGACGACGCCGCCAGTTTCGTCGCCAGCGAAGGCGCCATTCGGGGTGCGAAGCTGGAAAGCGCCTTCGCCTACATCCGCCAGCAAGCGCCGCAACTGGGTGCCAGCGACGCGCAATTGGCCCAGGCCATCCTGGTGATCTGAACGCCCCGTTCGGATCGCGGCTAGCGCGATGCGTCCTGGCTCTGGCCCGGGCATTGCGCTAGCCTTGGCGCTCGCTTTTAACTGTCGAGTCCCATGCGCTTTTTCTCACCTTCGCTGATCGCTCCCGTATTGATTGCCGCCTGCTGGGCAACCTCGGCCCCCGCCCTGGACCTGACCACGCAGAACCTCGTGGTCACCGCTTACGCTTCAAGCAAAGTGACGTCAGCGCCCTTCGACCATAAACTGCTGCTCGCCGCCCAAGATGACGCTGCGGCCTTCATTGCCAGCGATGGCCAACTGCGAGGAGCGCAACTGGAGTCTGCCCTGGCCCACCTGCGGCACACCCACGCAAAACTTCGTGCCAGCGACCTTGAACTGGCACAGGCAATCCTCGTCCAATGACCACCTACGTTTTTCCGGAGTTGTTCCATGCGTAACCCGCTGATCGCTGCCACCCTTGGCCTACTCTTGTTGGCCGACGTGGCCCAGGCACAAACACTGGTAGCCACCAGTAACATCATTGTTCGCGCCTTTGGCCGCGCAATCGATTTCACCTCCGACACCACCACCTCGATCCGCGATTCGAAAGTGGTGCGCGAAGCCCACGATGACGCCGCCAGTTTCGTCGCCACCAACGGCGACATTCGCGGCGCGCACCTGGAAGCGGCCTTCGACACCCTGCGCACCCGCGTGCCCGAAGCCCGTGGTGCCAGCGACCAGGACCTCGCGCAAGCCATCCTCGCCCTGTGAGGCGGGTTGGCACCTGGCTGCTGGCCGCGGCGCTGTTGCTCCTGGGCAACAGCGCCCACGCTGCCCTGCAATTACAGCTCAAGGCCGAAGGCCTAAGCCCTGCCGAGCAGCACGCCAGCCAGGCGCTGATCGATGAAGCGATGCAGGCCCTGCCGCCGCGCTTCATCGCTCAACTCGATCGCACCATTGCTGTTGGCTGGACCGACAAGATGCCCGCTAACGCCTACGGCCAGGCGTCGCTGGTGTCAGAGCTGGACCTGAACCGCAACCTCCTGGCCACCCTCACCGATGGCAGCGCCGCCACCCGCAAGACCCAACGCCCCCACGCCACCGTGCGCCGCGAAATGCTCGCCACCGTGGTGCATGAGCTGACCCACATTTATGACCGCTCGCGCCTGTGGCCCGACGCCGAGCGGCACCTGATCCAACGCTGCACCCGCCAGAGCGACAGCGCCGGGCTGGTCGGCCTGCCGGACCAATGCCGGGGCCAGAACGCCCGGCGCTTCACCCTGAGCGACGACCCGCGCCTGCTGGACCTGGCCGGGTGGCAGCAGTACGTCGGCCGGCGCGGCGAGCGCGAGCAGCACAACCGCCAGATCGCCCGCAGCCCCGACCTCTACGAAACCAGCAGCCCCAAGGAATTCGTCGCGGTCAACCTGGAATACTTCCTCCTCGACCCCAGCTACGCCTGTCGGCGCCCGGCGCTGTACCGCTATTTCAAGGAACACTTCGGCTGGGCACCGCCCGCCAAGGCCGAATGCGCCAAGGCGTTCGCCTTCCTCAATGCCGGCAACGACTTCGCCAAGCAGCCACTGGGCCAGGTGGACCCGGAGCGCGTCTACGCCGTCGATTACCTGTTGGCCGAGGCCAACCAGAACTGGGTCAGCCGCTGGGGCCACAGCATGCTGCGCCTGGTGATCTGCGCCCCCGGCCGCCCGCGCGGGCCGGACTGCCGCCTCGACCTCGACCAACACCTGGTGCTGTCGTACCGCGCCTTCGTCGGCGACGTGCAACTATCGAGCTGGGACGGCCTCACCGGCGCCTACCCCTCGCGCCTGTTCGTCCTGCCGCTGGCGCAGGTGATCGATGAATACACCAAGACCGAACTGCGCAGCCTCGCCTCCGTGCCCCTGAACCTGTCGCGCCGCGAAGTCGAAGAAACGGTCGAGCGCGCCGCCGAGATGCACTGGAGCTACGACGGCAACTACTACTTCCTGTCCAACAACTGCGCGGTGGAGAACCTCAAGCTGCTGCGCACCGGCAGCAACAACCCTGAGCTCACCGGCCTGGACAGCATCCTGCCCAACGGCTTGCTGGAAGTGCTCAAGGGCCGCGGCCTAGCCGACACCAGCGTGCTCGACGACCCGCGCGAAGCCTTGCGCCTGGGTTATCGCTTCGACTCTTTCCGCGACCGCTACCAGGCGATGTTCGAGGTGCTGAAAAAACACCTGCCCATCCCCCAGGACACGGTCGAAGACTGGCTCTCCCTCAGCGCCGCCGAACGCCGCCCCTGGTTCGACCGCGCCGACCTGCGCACCAGCGCCGCGCTGTTGCTACTGGAACAGGCGAGTTTCCGCCGCCAATTGCTGCTGGCCCAGGACGAGGTCAAGCAGCGCTACCTGGGCGCCCGCGACCTGAAAAACGGCGGCATGGAGAAGGCCAACCAGACCTTGCAGCAGATCCTCGCCAACAGCGGCTTTCTCAGCCGCCCAGCGGAACTGCTCGACAGCAGCGGCTACGGTTTGCCGCAACCGAGCGAGTGGCAACGCCTGGAATCCCAGAGCAGCCTGCGCCAGAAGCAACTACAAGCCCTGACCGGCGATCTGGACAAGGAAGTGCGCGCCTTGCTCGAACCCAGCCGCGCCGCCGAAATCGCCGCCAACGAGGCCAACGTCAAGTACGTGGGCGAGCATTTGCGCGCACTGCACAAGGCTGCCGGTGGCCTGGAACTGCCCTGATCCTACAGAGCAAGAAACCTCCTACAGCCTTGAGCGGCAAAGGTTGACAACATTTATCAGTGTGCCACTATTCCGCCGTTATTTAGCGGGCTTTACGCCAGCAGTTTGGCGCCTGTCACCGGGTTTCGCCCCGGCAGCGCCGCCAAGCACTCACCCTCTTTTTGAAGTGGTTGCCTGACCCCTCCAGGCAATGGCCAGCACGCATGTTTTATGGGTTTCGGTAGGTATATATGGATGTAGCCGGTGACGACCGTGCGTACGCGTGGCAACTCGACGAACAGCTCTGGGCGCAAACAGGCGACAGCACCTTCACCCTGGTGAATGTCGCTGGGGTGACGCCTGACGCCGATCTGGTCGATCTGGACTACGCCGTCGGGGCCAAACGCGCCCCGTCGAGCAGTACAGATGCCTACTTGCCTGCCGATTTTGCCTTCTGCCCCCTTACTGGCCAGAAGCTCGCCCCCGTGGCCTATCAGAAAGACCGCCGCTGGCTGCCGCCCTATGGCAATGGCAGCGGCCGCCGGGTGGTCGATGACGAATGCGACCTGGACAGCGCCGAGCGCACCCTGGCCAGCCTCTACCAGCACTTGCTCGCCAACCCCGGCCGCGACCTGGACAGCAGCAAACAAGCCCTCGCTGCGCCACGCAAGAACGGCCTGAATTTCTTTGTCGGCCAATTGGGCGGGCACCGCGACGCCTTGTTCAGCCTGAGCCGGGAAGGGGGCCTGTTCCTCTGGCAGCGCGGCTCGCACAAATGGCTGGCGGTATTGCCGCGCACCACGCCCATCGGCCGCACCAGCCTGGAAAACTGGGCCTGGGGTGTGGCGCTGCAAGGCGAAGGGCGCGAGCAAAAACTGATTGTGGCCGGTGACGAAGGCGCGACGCGGGTCAGCGTCGATCCGCTGGCCCTCAGCTACCAAGTGGACCGCTGCGCCGGCCGTGCCCTCGGCGCGCCAGGGGATTTGGCCGAGCACACCTTCGTGCCGCTGGCCCTGGCCGACGGCAGCGTGTGCCTGGCCAGCCCCGGCGCCGAGGGCGGCTGGACCCAGCACCCGGTAGCCAACGCCACGGCAGCGCAGATGAACCGCCTCTCGGCGCCGCTGCGCGACCCGGCCTCGCGGCGCCTGCTATGGATCGGCGAGCAGGGCTACCTGGTGGCGCAACTGGGCGAAAGCGTGCAGGCCCAATGGCTGCCGTGGCCCATCGGCGCCACGGCCAAACCCGAACTCGGCCCGCCGTTCCTCGACGGCTACGGCTGGTGGCAACTGCTGTTCGACGCCGACGGCCAGAGCTACCTACGACTGGGCTCGCAGGAACGCCGCACGATCAAAGGCACACGCCTTGGCACCGGCCATTTGAACTACATGTTCAACGTGCGCCTGGACCAGCCCTGGGACGAGCACGACGAACACAACAACCCGATGACACGGGAAGTGCGCTACCCGTTCATCGAGTTCAGCCGCGACAGGCTGCTGCTGTCGTTGCGGGTCAACCGTGACAGCGGCAGCGTGCAGAGCCTGTTTGACAGCGATGCCGCCGTCGATAGCGAGTTCTGCCTGGAACGCATCGGCGAAGTGGCCCTGCGCCTGCCACTCAAAGTCAGCAAACCCTGGAACGCCCAGTGGTTCTTTTTCGATCAGGCCTTGTGGCTGTACATCGACTCATCCGGAGCACTTTTTCGATGGAAGGCATAAGCCTGTTGCTACGCCGTGGCCTGTTGATCGTCCTGAGCCTGGCCAGTGGCCTGGCTGCCGCCGAGCCTGTGCGCCAGGTGTTTTTGGTGCAGAACTCCGGCTGGATGGAGCCCTTCTACCTGGACCCAGCTTCGCCCTTCAAACCCCTGGTGATCCAACTGGCCGCTGCCGCCGCCGGCAGCAGCGAAGTGGTGATCGGCGGCTTCAACCAGGCCGACGCCCAGCACCCTTCGCCGGACTGGAAATTCCGCGGCCCGGGCACCCACGCCAAGTTGGCCGAGAGCGTCAACAACCTGGCCCTGGCGCGCAAAGCCAGCGGCGCCTACGCCGACACCGACTTCAAGGAAGCGCTGATGGCGGCGATCACCACCGGCCTGGAAGGGCGCGAAGGGATCGTCTGGATCATCACCAACAACAAGAACAGCCCCAACAACAGCGGCGAAACCCAGGCCAAGAACCGCGAGTTCTACGACCTGCTGCACAAAGAAGCGGTGATTAGCCGCATCGCCGCGTTCCCGCAGAAAATGCCGGTCAAGGGCACTAACTACGAAGCCAACGGCCTGATGATCTACGCCCTGGCCTACGGCGCGAAGGCCGGCGTGGCCTTGGAGCAAGTGCTGGCCCAACCGGCCCTGGCCACGTTGCTCAACGACGACCGCGTGCGCCTCAAGCCGTTGACCGAAGCCGCCGTGCGCTTCATCCCCACGGGCGTGAAAGACACCCCCGACGTCAGCGCCGAACTGGCCGGCGACCAACAAACCGTGATCCTCAACGTCAAGGTCGATGGCTCGGCGAAAACCGCCGTGCTGCTGGGTAAGTTCGAGAACCAGTTCAACCCCTACCAGATCCACGACGCCAAGATCGACATGCGCCTGGACATGCCCGGCGAAGCCTTGCAGTCGAGCATTTCCCTGGATCGCCTGACCGACCTTGAGCCCGGCGCCCGCTCACCGGAGCTGGCCATCAGCCTGCAATTGCCGCCGCTGCCGTCCCAGTGGTCCAGCGAAGTGCTGTTCTCCAGCGGCTATTCACGCGCCGGGGCGATTGAAGTGCGCCTGAGCGAGCAGCAACTGCGCATTTCCCAGCAATTCGTCGCGCGCATGAACGAACTCTTCCCCGGCGACGCCTTGCCCGACGTGTTCGTGCCGTCCAACGAAGCCGGCGCCTCGGCCACCCGCCTGCCCATCGAACTGCGCATCAGCTACCCGCTGGGGCCGGTGTTGCTGCTGTTCGGCCTGTTCGTGCTATTGCTCGCCGGCCTGTTGCTGGCCAAGGCCCTGATCGCCGGCAAGAAGTCCTTCACCGTGATCGTCGAAGGCCTGGCCCAGAATTACCCGCTCAAACCGTTCAGCAGCGCCAGCGTCTACGACGCGCAGCAGAACAAAGTGGCGACCCTCAAGCGCGGCCTGTTCGGCGCCAAGCTCGAGAACAAATCGCCCGACATTGCCGTACGCCTCAAGTAACCCCTATCAGCACCCAAGGAAAATTCACCGATGGCCCAAACCAGCGCATTGCCAGCCCCGATTGAAAGCGAAGCCCCCGCGGCCGCCGTCACCACGACCACCACCCTGAGCGTGCCGACGCCGGGCGGGCTGGACCTGGGCCCGAAAAAAGTCGATAGCCGCGATGCGCTGATCGGTGTGGCCGTGCTGGTGGTGCTGGCAATCGTCTTCTTCGTCATCAAAAACGCCTACGCCAACTGGCGCGTGCGCGAGCGTGTCGCGCCAAGCCGCGCCAACGCCTCGGGCTGGTTCCTGTTCCTGGGCCTGCTGATGGTTTCGGCCATGGCGGTGCTGGCGGTCATCAATTCCGGGCAGTTCCTGGTGCCGCTGTACCTGGCCCCGCTGGGCGGCGTGGCGCTGCTGTCGCTGATTGCCTGGTTAATGACCTTTTCGGCCAAGCGCTAAGCCCCCTGTGGGCGCCTGGCTTGCCGGGCGCCTGCCAGAAACAGATAAACGCCGAGAACAAGGCCAGCCCAACGTGGGCTCATGGAGTTTCAGATGAACGAGAACGAACAGGTCAACGGCCAGGCAACCGCCGCCAAACAGGTCAGCGAGAAAATCCATCCCACGTTGTTCATCGCCCTCGGCGGCACCGGCATGAAGATCAACATCCGTCTGCGCCGGCGCATCCTCAACGCCATCTGGGGCGGTAATACCCAGATCCAGAACATCTCCGATTTCCCCTTGGTGCAGTTCATCAACCTGGACCTCGATTCCGGCGAAGTGACCCAGGACGGCAAGTCGATCAAGACCGACGTGCTGGCCGAGCAAGTGGCCTTCACCGCCGAAGAAAAAATCATCGAACAGCTCAACCTGAGCAAATACACCCACTCCCTGGACGAGCTGAACAAGCACCGCGAAGTGGCCGAGTGGTTCCCGCTGACGCCGGAGAAAATCCGCGAACTGGGCATCGACCCCTCCAAGGGCGCCGGGCAGATCCGCGCCCTGTCGCGCCTGTACTTCTATGACAAGTACCCGCTGATCCGTAACAAGCTGCGCGACAAGGTCAGCCGCCTGCTGAGCAACATCGGCAGCGGCGCCGACAAGCTGAAAAAACTGGGCCTGGAGATCGACCCCGGCAAGATCCGCATCGTCATCGCCGGCTCCATCGCCGGCGGCACCGGCTCCGGTGCGTTCCTGGACATGGGTTACCTGGCCAAGGCGATCCTCAAGGAAAACAACATCACCGGTAAGGTTGACCTGTTCAGCGTGATGCCGGGCGGCTTCCTCAGGCACAACAGCGACCGCGTCCAGGCCAACGGCTACGCGGCGCTGATGGAGCTGGAAACCTGCATGCGCGGCGCGCCGCTGCTCAAGCACTGGGACGCCAAGGACAACCTGTTCATCGACTCGCGGCCCTTCGATGACGTGTACTTCATCGACAACACCAACCTGTGCCTGTCCAAGACCGAGAACCAGGAAGACATCTACGAGATGCTCTCGGACGTGCTGTTCACCGACTTCACCTCCCAGGATTTCGCCAACAAGAAGCGCTCCATCGCCGTCAACCAGAACCAGTTCAAGATCCGCAACTACATCGTCGGCTTGCCCCAGGACTACGGCGACGACATCCAACTGACTTTCCCCTGCGCCTACTCCTCCGTGGGCCAGGCTGTGCTGGACACCCAGATCGACGCGCGCAAGAACGTGCGCCTCAATCGCCAGGTGCAGCAGATGCTCAAGGCGTTCTTCGGCGTGGCCAACGCCAGTGCCAACGGCAACCGCCCCACCGACAAAGAGCGCGACGAGTTCCTCAAGGAACAGCTCAACGTCACCCCGCGCACCTTCACCGAGCTGCCGGACTTCCTCTCCAAGGTCGAACTGACCCTGGCCACAGGCGAGTTCACCCACTACCAGATCGCCGACGATCTGCTGCAAGTCGAGGGCGATAACAGCGTTACCGCGCAGATCGAGCACAAGGTCGAAACCCTGTTCGAGCGCCTGCAAAACGGCGGCGCCGACAAGGACCAGTGGCTGACCCACGTGCGGGAAATCCAGCAGCAACTGGAACGCGACACCAAGGGCAGCAGCATCGACAGCGCCGAGCGCAACCACGAAGTGCGCATCAAGGAAAACCGCCAGAAACGCCTGGCCGCCCTGGTGCAAGAAGACGCCTTGCCGGAAAAACTCTTCCGCCGCCTCGACGACGACGAACGCGGTGGCCTGGATTACACCCTGGCGCTGGTGGAGATGCTCAAGGATCGCCTGGAAAACGGCAGCAACGGCATCATCCCGGCCCTGGAAAAGAACGCCGCGCGCTTCAAGGAGCTGTCCGAGAAGCTGGAATCCTCGGAACTGGCCCGCGAATTCGAACGCCTCAAGGAAACCACCGGCAAAGGCCTGCTGGCACGCCTGAGCGGCAAGGAAAAACAAGCCGAGACGGTGCTCACCCAGGTCAAGGACACCCTGCGCGAAAGCCTGCTGTTCTACGTGCGCCACGTCGCGGCCCGCGAAGCGGCGCAACTGCTGCGTGAGATCTCCGAGTGGCTGGGCAACAAAGCCTCGGTGGACCACAACGGCCGCGCCATCTGGAACGGCTTCGTCGGCCGCCTGCAAGACGGGCGCAACGCGGTGGACAGCCTGCTGCGGCGCATCGACACCGACATCGCGAAGATCGACGCCAGCATCAAGGAAGAACACGCCACCCTGATCCAGCTCAAACTGGTGCAGGGCGGCGAGGAAGAGCCGGTGGACGGCCCGCAGGTACGCGAATGGGCCAAAGACGCCTTCAAGGATTTCGGCGGCTCCAAGACCCTGTTCGACAAACTGCAAACCGACAAAGGCCAGGAAGAACTGCTGGGCAAGCTGCGCAACAAAGCCGTGCAGCAGATGCCGCCGCAAAAAGTCGGCACCGACCCGCTGCTGGTGGCCCTCAGCGCCCTGACCCCGGACGAGCAACGCGAGAAGTTCCGCCTGCTGCTGCAACGCGCCATGCCGTGGGTGCCACTGAGCGGCAATGGCGGCTTTGAGACCGACAAAGACAGCTTCACCTGCCTGATCGGGGTGAATGACGCCGGCGAGTTCAAGCGCATGTACGGCGCCATGATTGGCCAGTGCCTGCCCACCGGCACCGGCATGACCGCCGGGCAGATCGACTTCGTGGAGTCGGGCACCCCCGGCAAGTTGATCTGCTACACCGAACTGAGCGGCTTCCCGGTGCCGGCACTGACGCCGATGTCCACCTACGAGGCCTGCTACAGCAAGGAAAGCGAACGCATCCCGCTGCATGTGCACAAGCGCATCAGCCAATTCGTGCAGCCGATCCAGTTCAGCCAGGAGGATTACCGCAAGTTCGCCGAGGACTTCAAACTCTACCTGCACTGCGTCGGCCTGGGCGTGCTGAGCCGCGCCAAGAACGGGCGCTACGAGTTCGTGCTCGACCAGGACTACTTCTCGGTGGGCGACGAATTCGCCATCCGCCAGAGCGGCATCAGCTCTAACCAGCACCGCGACATCGAAGAGCAACTGCGCAAACGCGTAGCGGCCCTCAGCACGCCGCTGCAAATGGCTGCGCTGCATGTGCTGTTCGACGATTACGCCCGCAACGCCTACCGCGCCAACATGCGCCTGGACATCAAGGGCCGCTCCACCCTGGCGCGCACCTTCCCGAACAAAATCGCCGAACTGCTGAAAAAAGAATACGAACAGCGCCTCAAGCGCCTGGCGCCGGACACCGCTGAGCAACTGATCCAACAGGCCAAGGGCCTACTGGCGCAGTTCGCCGAGCCGATCGACGGCTCCCTGGGCGATGTCTATGTCGACGAAGTGCACAAAGAGCACGGCGAGAAAATCGCCCTGCGCAAAGAGTTCTTCACTGCCGGTTGGCTCGAAAGCCTGCTCAACCCGGTAGCGGCGGCGCCTGCCCAGGCTCCGGGCATGCCTGCCGCACCGGGCGCGGCCGTACCGCCACCGCCGGGCGGCCCGGGCATGGCCCCGCCACCGCTCAACGTGCCGCAGTTCAACTACCACCTGAGCGTCAGCGGCACCAACTACGGGCCGTACACCGTCGCGCAGTTGCAGCAATACGTGCAGACCGGGCAAATCACCCGCGACAGCCAGTTGTGGCGCGAAGGCATGGCCGCATGGGCGAGCGCCGGGCAGATGCCTGAGCTGGCGCACCTGTTCGCCCCGGCCGTCGGCGGCCCGCCCGTCGCCTTCGGTGCCGCACCGCCGCCCGCTATCTGAACCGAGACCTGAGCCCTATGTCCGTGTCTGCAAAAACCGCCGGGTTCCCCGCCACCTGCGCCAACAGCGCCTGTGGCAAGGCGCTCTGCGGCCCGGTGAAACACTGCCCGTTCTGCGGTGTGGCCGCTGTCGTGGCGCCCACGCCCAAGGCACCGCCCGCAGTGGCGCCAGTGGTCAAGCCTGCCGCGCCGGTGGCCAAGGCCGAAACGCCGGCACCGGCGTTGGAATTCGATATCAAGCAGGTGGAAAAACCGCCCGCCGCCAAGCCAGTGCCAGCGGCGAAAGCCCCTGCACCCGAGCGGCCGCCCACCGCCAACGTGCAACCCTTGCCGCCCTCCGGGCGCGGCATGAAGAAAGTGCTACTGGGCGTGATGGTGCTCGGTGCTGTGAGCAGCTATTGGCTTTACCAAACCGGCGCCCGCCAAACCCAGCAGCAGTTCGAGCAGCACGTGCAGGCCGCCAATGATTGCCTGCGCAGCAACCAGTACAGCTGCGCCCTGGAAAACGCCGAACAGGCCCTGCAAAAGGACAGCAAAGACCCCCGCGCCGTGAGCCTGCTGCAACGGGCCCAGGCTGGGCTTGAGCGCGAGCAGCAAGCGCAACAGGCGCAAAAAGCCGCCGAAGCCGCGCGGCTGGCCGCACAAGAACAGGCCAAGCGCGACAAACTGGCCAAGGACGCCGACCGCGAGCGCGAACAACAACAGCGCGAGTTGGACAAGCGCCTGCAAGAACAGCAAAAAATGCTCGCCGACAAACTGCGCGAACAACAGCAGCAAAACTCCCTGCCGACCACCCGGCCCGTCGCCCCGCGCCAGAACAACAGCGGCGCCAACCCCGGTGTGCTCGGCCAATCCCTGGAGCAGGCCAAACGGGCCCTGGGGCGCAAGGATTACCAATCGGCTATTGCCGTGGCCAACGTGGTGCTGACCATGGACCCAGGCAACCGCCAGGCGCTCAACATCATCCGCCAGGCCGAACAACAGCGTACCCAGGCCCTGAACCGGACCACCATCGAATGATGAGCCGGACCGTGCCTGCCCCTTTTCGCCCCTTAAGGAAGTGACTCGATGACCGCTACCCGCCGCCCTTCAAACAAGCGTCTTCTCGTCCTCGGACTGGTTTCCCTGTTCGGCCTGCAAAGCTGTGCCAACGTCGATATGGACCCAACCAAGTGGAGCGGCGGTGACTGGGTCAAATGTGGCTTGGCCATCGCCGGCGCCGCCGCTGCGGGTGCCGCCGTGAGCGGCAAGAAGGATCGCGGCACAGGCGCAGCCCTGGGCGGCGCGGCAGGGCTGGCGGTGTGCTTTGTCATCAACGCCAAAACCGTGCAGACCCAGAGCAGCCAGCAAGTCGAAGACCAATACAAGGCCGCCGGCAAGCGTGTGACCAGCGACCCGCAACTGGTCAGCTACCAGACCAGCATCAAACCCGGCGCCACCGTCAAGCGCGGCCAGCCGATCCAGATCGTCTCCAACATCGTTGCCATCAACGGCAGCCAGCAGGCGGTCAACGAGATCAAGGAACAAGTGCGCCTCTACGAACCGGGCGCCACCACGCCGTTCAAGGAAGGCACCAAAGTCGCCAACCAGACCACCGGCAGCGGCGGCTACGAGAACACCTTCACCGTCAACCTCGACGACCAGGTGCCCCAAGGCGTCTACCGCGTCGAAACCTCGGTGCTGCTCAACGGCAAAGCCGTCAACACCCGCAGCAATGACCTGCAATTGGTAATGATCGACGCGGATACCTACCAGTTCGCGTACCTGGACTGATAATCGGCACCAGCACCTCTGTGGGAGCGGGCTTCTGTGGGAGCGGGCCTTGACCGCGATGGCAGTGGGCCAGGCAGTAGAGGTGTGTGGGGTGTACCGGCGCCATCGCGGGCGGGCCCGCTCCCACCGTTGAACGGTGGTGCGGGTGAGGCTTTCATTTTTCCGCTGTGGGACCGGGCCTGCTCGCAATGGCGGCACGGAATGGCGGTGACGAGTGGTAGAGGTAAGACCGTTGCCCCTACAAAAGCAGCGGGCTGAGCCCTACCGTTTGCTACAACACTTCCTGCGCTTCCCTGGGCAAGTGTTCATCCAGGTGCAGCCAAGGCAAACGGCTTTGCGTCCAGATATGGCGGTCGGCGGGGGCCAGTTGGGGGTGGTCGAGGGTGGCGACGGTCACGTCGATGCTGTCCGGGCTCAGTTGGGTCACCAACACCACATGGGCGCCACAGCGTGCACAGAAGTACCGCACACACCCCGGCGAAGATTCGTACCGCGCCGGCGTGCCCGTCAGCCATTCAAAGGCGCGGCCGGGCAGGGTGATCCAAGTGGTCACGATGCCACCACTGACCCGCCGGCAAATCGAACAGTGGCAATGGGCAATGTCCTTGAGCGGCCCCATAAACCGATACCGCAACCCGCCGCACTGGCAGCCACCGGTGTGAAGCTCAGCAATCTCCATATCTCCGATCTCCAATAGAAAATTTTCCTACTCAAATAATGGATGCTATCCGACAGACAGCCATCCACTCCTTTGCTCCGCGAAAGCTGGCTGAAAGCTTGCCCTATTAGGATCGCCTCCACTACCGGCACCAGACCGGTTGGCCAAACGCGCCATTGCAGCGCACGCGGCCCAATTAACAACAACAATGGTGATTCTGATGTTCACTCCTATGCGCCTGACCCCTACTCCCCCCGTAAGCCCCGTGCTCGCCGTTCTGCGCTGACCGCCCCCCGGTTCGCCTTTCCCCTAGCCGCGCTACGCCTGGAGTATTCCTATGCTGACTTTCCTTGGCTTTGCCATGGTCATCACGTTCATGTTCCTCATCATGACCAAGCGCCTCTCCGCGCTGATCGCCCTGATTATCATCCCGATCGTTTTCGCCCTGTTCGGCGGTTTTGCGCCCAAGATCGGCCCGATGATGCTCGAAGGCATCACCAAACTCGCCCCGACCGGGGTGATGCTGATGTTCGCCATCCTCTATTTCGCCCTGATGATCGACTCGGGCCTGTTCGACCCGGCCGTGCGCAAGATCCTCAAACTGGTCAAGGGCGACCCGCTCAAGGTTTCGGTGGGCACCGCGGTGCTGGCCCTGGTGGTGTCGCTGGACGGTGACGGCGCCACCACTTACATGATCTGCGTGGCCGCCATGCTGCCGCTGTACAGCCGCATCGGCATGAGCCCGCGGATCATGGCCGGGCTGATTATTCTCGCCGGCGGGGTGATGAACATGACGCCCTGGGGCGGCCCCACGGCGCGGGCGGCCAGTGCGCTGCATGTCGACCCGTCGGATATTTTCGTGCCGATGATCCCGGCGATGCTGGCCGGTGTGGTGGCAATCCTGGCGATTGCCTACTTCTACGGTAAGCGCGAGCGCGCGCGCCTGGGCGAATTGCACCTGGTGGGCGACGAAGTGGACCACAGCGAAATCAGCGTTTCCCAGTTCCCGGATGCCCGCCGGCCGAAGTTGATCTGGTTCAACGGCGCCCTGACCCTGGGCCTGATGGGCACCCTGATCGCCGGCCTGCTGCCGCTGCCGGTGCTGTTCATGGTGGCCTTCAGTATCGCGATGATCGTCAACTACCCCTGCCTGCAACAGCAGAAGGACCGCGTCGCGGCCCATGCCGGCAGCGTGCTGGCGGTGGTCGGGCTGATTTTCGCGGCGGGCATTTTCACCGGCATTCTGTCGGGCACCGGCATGGTCGATGCCATGTCCAAGAGCCTATTGGCGGTGATCCCGGAGTTCCTCGGCCCGTACCTGGCGGTCATCACGGCGCTGGTGAGCATGCCGTTCACGTTCTTCATGTCTAACGACGCTTTTTATTACGGCGTATTACCGGTTTTGGCCGAAGCCGCCAGCCATTACGGCATCAGCGCCGTGGAAATGGCCCGCGCGTCCATCGTCGGCCAACCCGTGCACCTGCTCAGCCCCTTGGTACCGTCCACGTATTTGCTGGTGGCGCTGGCCGGAATCGAGTTTGGCGACCATCAACGCTTCACCTTGAAGTGGGCAGTGCTGGTTTGCCTGTGCATAATGTTTGCCGCTTTGCTGATGGGGATTTTTCCGCTGTTCAGCACTCTATAAGCCCTACATTCACTACGCCGGGTCTAGACTTTGGGTTCTCAAGGTTCAGGCCCGTCGCGGTTTAACACTCGCTCAAAGGAATACACATGGAATGGCTGACCAACCCGGAGATCTGGGTTGCCTTCTTCACACTGACCGCCCTGGAAATCGTCCTGGGCATCGACAACATCATCATGATCTCGATCCTGGTCAGCCGTATGCCCAAGCATATGCAGGCCCGCACGCGGATCTTCGGCCTGGCGCTGGCGATGGTCACGCGCATCCTGCTGCTGTTGTCGATCACCTGGGTCATGCGCCTGACCGCCGACCTGTTCCACGTCGCCGGCCACGGTATCTCCGGGCGCGACCTGATCCTGTTCTTCGGTGGCCTGTTCCTGCTGTGGAAAAGCTCCCAGGAGATGTACCACGCCCTGGAAGGTGAAGACGAAACCCACGACGAGCCGACCGGCAAGGGTGGCAACTTCATCTACACCATCATCCAGATCGCCATCATCGACATCGTGTTCTCCCTGGACTCGGTCATCACCGCCGTGGGCATGGTGTCCCATGTGCCGGTCATGGTCGCCGCGATCGTCGTCGCCGTGCTGGTGATGATGTTGGCCGCGGGCACCATCAGTAACTTCATCGACAAGCACCCGTCGCTGAAGATGCTGGCGCTGTCGTTCCTGCTGGTGGTGGGTACGGTGCTGATCGCCGAAGCCTTTGCAGTGCATGTGCCAAAAGGCTACGTCTACTTCGCCATGGCTTTCTCCCTGGCCGTTGAAGCGGTGAACATCAAAATGCGCACCGCCATCGCCAAGAAGAAAAAGCAGACCGACCCGGTGAAACTGCGCAAGGACATTCCGGGCCAGTAACGGCTAAACCTTGTGGGACCGAGCCTGCTCGCGATGGCAGTGAGTCAGCCAACAACTGTGTTGGCTGTACTGCCGCCATCGCGGGCGAGCGGAGCGCCGCCCGGCCCGCTCCCACAGGGGGCTTGCTTAACAGCTTTTTCACCCGCCCCCACATGACACTTTTGTTTCAAACCCTTCTTTAGCTATGCAATGCTGGCGCCTCGCCGGTAAGCCGACTACAGCTTAAATACACAATGTAGATCTTGCGCTGCACCGTTCACTTAGCCCCGTTGGGGCATTCCGCCACAGGGGGCCTGAACATGCTGACCCTGCTCAATCTGCTTTCCGCCGTGACTTTGCTGATCTGGGGCACGCACATCGTGCGCACCGGCATCCTGCGGGTCTACGGCTCCAACCTGCGCCACGTGATCGGCCAGAACATGGCCAGCCGCCCGTTGGCCTTTGTCGCCGGCATCCTCGTCACCGCCATGGTGCAAAGCAGCAACGCCACGGCGATGCTGGTGACTTCGTTCGTCGGCCAAGGCCTGATGGCGTTGACGCCCGCCCTGGCCACCATGCTCGGCGCCGACGTCGGCACCGCGTTGATGGCGCGGGTACTGACCCTGGACCTGTCGTGGCTGTCGCCGCTGCTGATTTTCCTCGGGGTGATTTTCTTCCTGTCGCGCAAGCAGACCCGCGTCGGCCAGATGGGCCGCGTAGGCATTGGCCTGGGCCTGATAATCCTGGCCCTGCAACTGATCGTCGAAGCCGCCGCGCCCATCACCCAGGCCCAAGGTGTGAAGGTGGTGTTCGCCTCGCTGACCGGCGACCTGCTGCTCGATGCCCTGGTGGGCGCGCTGTTCGCGATGGTCTCGTATTCCAGCCTGGCCGCCGTGTTGCTCACCGCCACCCTGGCCGGCGCCGCCGTCATCAGCCTGCCCGTGGCCATTGGCCTGGTGATCGGCGCCAACATCGGCAGCGGCATCCTGGCGTTCCTGAGCACCAGCATGCAGAACGCGGCCGGGCGCCAAGTGGCCCTGGGCAGCCTGTTGTACAAACTGATCGGCCTGCTGCTCATCATTCCGGTGCTCGACCCCCTGGTGAACTGGATGGACAGCCTGGACCTGAGCACCCAAGGCCTGGTGATCGGGTTTCACCTGCTCTACAACACCACCCGCTGCCTGCTGCTATTGCCCACCGTCGGGCCGATGGCGCGGCTATGCGCCTGGCTACTGCCCCAGCGCCCGGAGGCCAATGGCCTGGCCCGCCCGCGCCACCTCGACCCGACTGCGCTGGCCACCCCCAGCCTGGCCCTGGCCAATGCCGCGCGGGAAACCCTGCGCATGGGCGATTTGATCGACAACATGCTCGAAGCCATGCTCGACGTGCTGCGCGGCAAACACACCGCTGTGACCCAAGAAGTACGGCGCCTGGGCGAGGACGTCGAGGCGCTGTACAGCGCGATCAAGCTGTACCTGGCGCAAATGCCCCGCGAAGACCTCAGCGAAAACGACAGCCGGCGCTGGGCCGAGACGATCGAACTGGCGATCAATCTCAAGCTGGCGGGGGACTTGATCGAACGCATGCTGCGTAAGCTCCAGCAGCAGAAAACCTCCCAGCGCCGCTCGTTTTCCGACGTGGGCCTGGAGGAGTTGGCCGACCTGCATAGCCAATTAATGGCCAACCTGCGCCTGGGCCTGTCGGTGTTCCTCAGCGCCGACAAGGAAAGCGCCCGCCAATTGCTGCGCGAAAAACGCCGCTTTCGCGCCCAGGAACGGCGCCTTGCCCACGCCCATGTCAGCCGCTTGCAACGTAAAATCGTGCAAAGCCTGGAGACCAGCTCGCTTCATTTGGAACTGATCGCCGACATGAAACGTCTCAACTCACTCTTCTGCAGCAGCGCCTACGTGGTGCTGGAAACCGCCGACACTGGAGCACTGGCGGTGGACGAGGTGAGTGACGTCACTCATTCACCTTGATCGTCTAGGCTGTAGCCGCTTATGTAGCCGCCAGGAACCCTTTCATGCGCTGTCTGCTGTTCGCTTGCCTGTTGCTCGCCACCACCCCAAGCCTTGCCCTTGACCGCTTCCAGGTCGAGGGCTACATGCTGCCCAACGGCCTGCAAGTGCTGCTTAAACCGGGCACGCAAAAGGGCCACGTGGCGATTCGCCTGGTGGTGGGCGTGGGCATGGACGACTTCAGTTGCGCCGACAAAGAGCTGCCGCACCTGCTGGAGCACTTGTTGTTCAGCGGCATCGACGCCAGCGGCGAAGGCGGCCTGGAAGAACGCATGCAAGCCCTGGGCGGCGAGTGGAACGCCTACACCAGCAACGCCGATACCACCTTCGTGATCGAAGCCCCGGCGAAAAACCAGCGCAAGGTCCTCGACCTGCTGCTGGCGCTGCTCACCGAAACCCGCCTCGACGACCCGGCGGTGGCAGCCGCCAAGCAAGTGGTCGAGCGCGAGGACGGCGGCCATTACTCGCACTTGCAGCGCTGGCTCGACCGCCAGGACATCGGCCACAAGGCCAGCAATCAACTGGCGGTGGAACTGGGCCTCAAGTGCGCCGAGCGCGCCGAGGTCCACGACCTGAGCCGCGAACAACTGGAGCAGGTGCGCCAGCACTGGTATGCGCCCAACAACATGACCCTGATCGTGGTCGGTGACCTCGATCGCCTGCTGCCGGCCTACTTGGAGCGCACCTTCGCCGAACTGGACCCGGTGGACCCCAGCGAGCACCCGCCTCTGGCACAGATCGAGCATAACGCCGCCGCCCAGCGCACCTTGTTGCGAGGCTGGGTCGGCAATGGCGCCAAGCTGCACTGGCTGTTCCCCGAGCCGGCCCTGGACGACCAACCCTACGAAACCCTCGACCTGCTCAAGGACTACCTGGGCTGGGCGCTGTACCGCCAATTGCGCCTGGCCCACGGCTTGTCCTATGGGCCGTGGAGCGAGCGGGAAGTGTTTGGCGACACGGTGTTCCTCAGCCTGGGCGCCGACCTCGCGCGCGATGACGTGCCCAAGGCCCGGCAAGTGCTCAAGGCGCTGCAAGCCGACTTGTTGCAAAACGGCCTCGACCCGGCCACCTTCGCCCGCCTGCAACAAGCCGCCGTCGCCCGCCAGGCCTGGGCGGTGCAGGGCAATAGTGCGTTGGCCGACTACTACTGGAGCGCCCTGGGCGACTACGAAGACGGCCACTTCTCCAACCCCGCCAAGCGCCTGCAAGCGGTCAGCCTGGACCAGGCCAACCAAGTCTTGCGCCAATTGCTTAGCCAACCGGGGTATGTGCGCATCGAGCAACCGCTGATGAGTGACGACACCCTGATGTGGGCGGGCGGGGGCTCGGGGCTGCTGCTGATCGGCTTGATGGGGGCGGGGCTGCGCCGTAAGCGCCGTACCCGCTAACCAAACACCCCCGGTGGCTCAGACAACCCTGCAATAACAGGCAGTCCGCCATCGCGGGCAAGGCCCGCTCCCACAGTTGAACGGGGGTGCGGGTAAGGTTTCATTTTTCCTTTGTGGGAGCGAGCCTGCTCGCGAGGGCGGCACTGAGTGGCAGTGACGACGAAGGGTAGGGGCCATGGGCGAGGTGTTTTCGACCTCGCCACCCCACACCACCGGCGGTACTCTGTTAGAGATTTTTCCTACATCAAACTGTGAACAGCCCAATGCCTAACTGGAACCTATACGTACAGCGCCTTCTGGAATTGATGAAGCGCTATCCAGGGGTGATTGCGCTTGGCGGTTTTGTCTCCGGTGTGGGCAGTTTCATTCTGGTGGACCGCCAGCAAGGCCTGGCCACCTGGATTGCCGTCATCATGCTGGTCAGTTGGGTCTGGCTGATGCTGGAAAACACCCTGACCCAGTTGTTCACCAAGGTGTTCAACAAGGAAATCCCCCAGCCGCTGTTGCGTTACGCGACGCAGATGATCCACCAGGAAAGCCTGTTCTTCGTCCTGCCGTTTTTCTTCATCACCACCACCTGGAACAGCGGCCAGTTGATTTTCACCGGGCTGCTGGGCGCGGCGGCGCTGATTTCCATCATCGACCCGCTCTACTACAAGTGGCTGGCGCCGCGCCGCTGGCTGTTTCTGGCGCTGCACACCCTGACCCTGTTCGCGGTGCTGCTCACGGCGCTGCCGATCATCCTGCACCTGACCACCGCGCAAAGTTTCAAACTGGCCCTGGGCATCGCCATGCTGCTGTCGTTTCCCAGCCTGGCGTCGAGTTTTCCGATCCGCCATTGGCGTGGCGCGGTGATGCTGCTGGGCATGACCCTGGCCATCGGCGCCGCCGGGTGGTTGCTGCGCTCCTGGGTGCCACCGGCGACGCTGTGGATGACCGAGGTGGCCATCAGCACCGAACTGCAAGACCGCACCCCCGGCGACAGCCTCGATGAGGTCAGCGCCAGCCAGTTGCGCGGCACGGGCCTGTACGCCTTCACCGCCATCAACGCGCCCCGGGGCCTGAACGAGCGCATCTATCATGTGTGGAAGCTCAACGGCAAAGAGGTCGACCGCATCGCGCTGGATATCCGCGGCGGGCGCAAGGAGGGTTACCGCGCCTGGACCCACAAGCAGAACTTCCCGCCCAACCCAGTGGGCCGCTGGCAGGTGCGCGTGCTCACCGAAGACGGCCAGGTAATCGGCGTGCTGCGCTTTAACGTGACCGACCCAGGTCAAGGCACCGTGGCCGCGAGCCAGGCAAAGTAATGGGTAACGTGCTATTACGTAGGCTCGCGTAATAGCCAAATACAAGCACGGAGCTTATGACCCCCACGACGCCCGGCAGCGCCCAACTGGATACCACGGTCACCCCGGCGCAACTGCGCGTGGCGGGAGACTGGACGCTGGCCCACTACACGGCGCTCAAACAGTTGAGCGACGCGCTGCACGGCCAGTACGACGCCAGCACCCGGGTCGATCTCAATGGCCTCGGCGCCCTCGACACCGCCGGGGCCTCGCTCCTGGTGGAATTGCTCGGTAGCGAGCGCCTCGGCCAGTCCACCGAATACCCCGACTGCACCTTGCCCGCCGCCGACCGCGCGCTGCTCAAGACCGTGTATGGCGCGCTCACCGACTTCTGCGTGCCGGTCAAGGCACCGCAGGCCAACGTCGGCATCCAGTTGCTCAGCCGCATTGGCCGGGCGGTGGATGCGGTCTGGCAAGACACCCTGCAACTGCTCGGCTTTATCGGCCTGATCCTCGAAACCCTGGTGCGCGGCGCCTTGCGCCCCAAACGCTGGCGCCTGACCCCGGTGGTGGCGCACATCGAGCAGACCGGCCTGGACGCCGCGCCCATCGTCGCCTTGCTGACCTTTTTGGTGGGTGCGGTGGTGGCTTTCCTCGGCGCCACGGTGCTCAAAAGCTTCGGTGCCAGCATCTTTACCGTCGATTTAGTGGCGTTCTCCTTTCTGCGCGAATTCGGCGTGCTGCTCACCGCCATCCTCATGGCCGGGCGCACCGCCAGTGCCTTTACCGCGCAAATCGGCTCGATGAAGGCCAACGAGGAAATCGACGCGATCCGCACCCTGGGCCTGGACCCGATGGAGCTGTTGGTGCTGCCGCGGGTGCTGGCCCTGCTGGTGGCCCTGCCGATGCTGACGTTTTTGGCGATGCTCTCGGGGATCATCGGCGGCGCCGTGGTTTGCGCGCTGTCGCTGGATATCTCGCCGGCCATGTTCCTCTCGCTGCTGCAAGCGGACATTGGCGTGCAGCACTTTCTGGTGGGCATGGTCAAAGCGCCCATCTTCGCCTTCCTCATCGCCGCCGTCGGCTGCCTGGAAGGCTTCAAGGTCAGCGGCAGCGCCGAGTCGGTGGGCGCCCACACCACCTCCAGCGTGGTGCAGTCGATTTTCGTGGTGATCGTGCTCGACGCCGTGGCGGCGTTGTTCTTTATGGAGATGGGCTGGTGAGTACCCCTGAGCCCGCCGAGGCGGTGATTGAAGTGCGCGGCCTGTGCAACCGCTTCGGCCCGCAGAGCGTGCATGAAAACCTCGACCTGGACCTGTACCAGGGCGAGATCCTCGCCGTGGTCGGCGGTTCGGGCAGCGGCAAGTCGGTGTTGCTGCGCAGCATCATTGGCCTGCGCCAGCCCAGCGACGGCTCGGTGCGGGTGTTCGGGCAGAACCTGCCCAGCCTGGGGGAGCACGAGCGTTCGTTGCTCGAACGGCGCTTCGGTGTGCTGTTCCAGAAGGGCGCACTGTTTTCCTCGCTGACGGTCACCGAGAACGTCGCCCTGCCGCTGATCGAGCACGCCGGCCTGAGCCGCGCCGACGCCGAGCACCTGGCGGCGGTGAAACTGGCCCTGGCTGGGTTGCCGCTGTCGGCCGCCGACAAATACCCCGCGTCGCTGTCCGGCGGCATGATTAAGCGCGCCGCCCTGGCCCGGGCGCTGGCCCTGGACCCGGACATCCTGTTTCTCGACGAACCCACCGCCGGCCTGGACCCCATCGGCGCGGCCGCGTTCGACCAACTGATTCTGACCCTGCGCGATGCCCTGGGCCTGAGCGTGTTGCTGATTACCCACGACCTGGACACGCTCTACACCATCACCGACCGCGTGGCGGTGCTGGCGCAGAAAAAAGTGCTGGTGGCCGATGCCATCGACAAGGTCGCCGACACCGACGACGCTTGGATTCACGAATACTTCCATGGCCCTCGCGGCCGCGCGGCGTACCAAGCCGCTACATTGCTCAACGAGGTCTGACATGGAAACCCGAGCCCATCACGTCTTGATTGGCCTGTTCACCGTTCTGGTGGTGGTCGGCGCCTTGCTGTTCGGCCTGTGGCTGACCAAATCCAGCGTGGACAGCGAATTCAAGGACTACGAAATCGTCTTCAACGAGGCGGTCAGCGGCCTGTCCAAGGGCAGCGCGGTGCAGTACAGCGGGATCAAGGTCGGCGATGTGGTCACCCTGCGCCTGGACCCCAAGGACCCGCGCCGGGTGCTGGCCCGCATCCGCCTGAGCGGCGAGACGCCGATCAAGGAAGACACCCAGGCCAAACTGGCCCTGACCGGCATCACCGGCACCTCGATCATCCAGCTCAGCGGCGGTACCCCGCAAAGCCCGACGCTGCGCGGCAAGGGCGGTAAGTTGCCCGTGATCGTCGCCTCGCCGTCGCCCATCGCGCGCCTGCTCAACAACAGCAATGACCTGATGAGCAGCGTCAACCTGCTGCTGCACAACGCCAACCGCATGTTCTCGGCCGAGAACGTCGATCGCGTCAGCAGCACCCTGGCGCATCTGGAGCAGACTACCGGGACCATCGCCGAGCAAAAGGACGATATCCGCCAGGCCATGCAGCAACTGGCCGCCATCGGCAAGCAAGCCACCGCCGCGCTGGAGCAGACCACCGCGCTGATGCGCAACGCCAACGGCCTGCTCAACGACCAGGGCAAGCAGATGTTCGGCAGCGCCGAGCACGCCATGGCTTCGCTGGAGCAAAGCACCGCGACCATCAACAAGCTGCTGACCGACAACCAGGACTCCCTGAACAACGGCATGCAGGGCCTCAATGGCCTGGCGCCAGCGGTGCGCGAACTGCGCGACACCTTGAGTTCACTGCGCGCCATCTCCCGTCGCCTGGAAGCCAACCCCAGCGGTTACCTGCTGGGCAGCGACACGAACAAGGAATTCACCCCATGAGACTCGCCTACCGCATCGCCGGCCATTGGGCCCTGCTCGCCAGTTTTGCCTTGACCGGCGCTTGCTCGATCCTGCCCAAGGCGCCGCCCGCCGACGTCTACCGCTTGCCCTCGGCCCAGGCTGGCGCGGCGGCCCAGGCTCAGGCGCAGCCCTGGTCGCTGCGCCTGGCCAAGCCCCAGGCCAGCGACGCGCTCAACAGCACGAAAATCGCGGTCATCCCCCAAGGGGACGTGCTGAGCAGCTACAAGGCCTCGCGCTGGAGCGACCCGGCGCCGGTGCTGCTGCGCAACCGCCTACTGGACGCCTTCGCCCGCGACGGCCGCGTGCCGCTGCTGAGCATCGACGACAGCAACCTGCAAGCCGACTTCGAGCTGGGCGGGGTGTTGCAAGCGTTCCAGACCGAGTACCAGGGCACGGCCGCGAGCGTGGTGATCCGCCTCGATGCGCTGCTGGTGGGCGGCAAAGACCAACGCATCCTCGCCAGCCGCCGCTTTGAAGTGCGCCAGCCGTTGAGCGACGTGCAAGTGCCCGCGGTGGTGGCCGGGTTCGGCCAGGCCAGCGACAAACTGACCGCGCAAGTGGTGGCGTGGGCGGTGGCGCAGGGGCAGAAGCAGCACAAGCCTGGGAATAACTAACGCCTGTGCAGCCACCTCCCTGAGGAAGCGGTGCCTAACGCTCATCTCAACTACACCAGCGATCCACTGTGGGAGCGGGAGGGTGGTTCTGCGCCTGACTCAACCAAAAAACCAATAACAAACCCCAATCGCCGCCACCACACCGGCGAACTCCGCCAGCAGGGCGCAGCCCACGGCGTGGCGGGCGCGTTGGATCCCGACGGCGCCGAAGTACACCGCCAGCACATAGAACGTCGTCTCGGTGCTGCCCTGAATCACCGCTGCCACCAGTGCCGGGAAGCTGTCCACGCCTTGGGTTTGCATGGTTTCGATCAACATCGCCCGCGCCGCACTGCCGGAGAACGGCTTGACCAGCGCAGTCGGCAGGGCATCGACGAAGCGGGTGTCCCAACCGGCCCACTCCACCAGGTGGCGAATGCCGTCCAAGCCAAAATCCAGCGCCCCGGACGCCCGCAGCACGCCCACCGCGCAGAGCATCGCCACCAGGTACGGCAGCAGGCTCTTGGCCACGTCGAAGCCTTCCTTCGCACCCTCGACGAACGCCTCGTAGACCTTGACCTTGCGCAGCGCGCCCACCAGCAAGAACAGCATGATGAGGCCGAACAACGTCAGGTTGCCGAGGATCGAGCTCAACGCCGCCAGGGCCGTGGCCGACATAGTCGCCAGCAGCGCCATGAAGCCGCCCAGCAGCAAGGCGCCGGGAATCAGGTAGGCCAGCACCACCGGGTCCCACAGGCGCAGGCGCTGCATCACCGCCACCGAGAGCAGGCCCACCAGGGTGGAGGCGCTGGTGGCCAGAAGGATCGGCAGGAACACCAGGGTCGGGTCCGGCGCGCCTTGCTGGGCGCGGTACATGAAGATCGTCACCGGCAGCAGGGTCAGGGACGAGGCGTTGAGCACCAGGAACAGGATCTGCGCGTTGCTCGCGGTGGTGGGGCTGGGGTTGAGTTCTTGCAGGGCGCGCATGGCCTTGAGGCCGATGGGCGTGGCCGCGTTGTCCAGGCCCAGGCCATTGGCGGCGAAGTTCAGGGTAATCAGGCCGATGGCCGGGTGGCCGGGCGGCACGTCCGGCATCAGGCGCAGGAACAACGGCCCCAGGGCCTTGGCCAGCCAATCGACGATGCCGGCCTTCTCCGCGATGCGCAGAAAGCCCAGCCACAGGGTCAGGGTGCCGAACAGCAGCACCATCACCTCCACCGAGAGCTTGGCCATGGCGAAAATGCTTTCCACCATCGCCGCGAAGATCCCGGCGTTACCGCCGATCAGCCACTGCGCCATGGCCGAAACGGCTGCAACGATGAAAAAGCCAAGCCATAGGCCGTTGAGCATCAGTTAAGTCCCCCGAAAGATGCCGCGAATGATAGCGGGGCGGGCAGAAACGACAAACCCCGGAATCACCGGGGTTTGAGGTTCAACTGTTGTAGCAAGCGGGCGGCTCAGTGGCTGGAGGGTTCGCCCGCCGGCAGCGGCTCTTTGCTGCGCCAGTGCGGCAGGGAGTTCCAGTAGCGCTCGCCCTTGGCGTCGTCGTACATGCCTTCCCAACGTGCAATGACCAGCACGGCCAAGGCATTGCCGATTACGTTCAATGCGGTACGGGCCATGTCCATGATGCGGTCGACACCGGCGATGAACGCCAGGCCTTCGAGCGGGATGCCCACGCTGCCCAGGGTCGCCAGCAGTACCACGAAGGACACACCCGGCACGCCGGCGATGCCTTTGGAGGTGACCATCAGGGTCAGCACCAGCAACAGTTGCTGGCTGATGGACAGGTCGATGCCGTAGAGCTGGGCAATGAAGATCGCCGCGATGCTCTGGTACAGGGTCGAACCGTCGAGGTTGAAGGAGTAACCGGTAGGCACCACGAAGCTGCAAATGGCTTTCGGCGCGCCGTAGGCTTCCATCTTCTCGATCACACGCGGCAGCACGGTTTCGGAACTGGCGGTGGAGTAGGCCAGCACCAGCTCATCCTTGAAGATGCGCATCAGCTTGACGACCGAGAAGCCGAACAGGCGTGCGATCAGGCCCAGCACCACGAAGGCGAAGAACAGAATGGCCGCGTAGACCAGAACCACCAGCTTGGCCAATGGCAGCAGCGAGGCGAAACCGAAGTTGGCGACCGTCACCGCGATCAGGGCAAAAACGCCGATCGGGGCGTAATTCATAATCATGTGGGTGACTTTGAACATGCTTTCCGAGACGCCCTGGAACATCTTCACCAGCGGGTCGCGCAGGTCGGCTTGCAGGCTCGACAGACCGAGGCCGAACAGTACCGAGAAGAAGATGATCGGCAGCATTTCGCCACGGGCCATGGCGGCAAAGATGTTCGACGGGATCAGGTTGAGGATGGTTTGAATGAACGCGTGTTCATGCTGCACCTCGGCCGCGGTGGCCTGGTACTTGGAGATATCCACCGTACCCAGGGTGCTCATGTCGATGCCGGTGCCTGGGTGGAACACGTTGGCCAACACCAGGCCCACCAAAATGGCGATGGTGGTGACGATCTCGAAGTAGATGATGGTCTTGAGGCCGATGCGCCCCAGCTTCTTGGCGTCCCCGACCCCGGCAATGCCGACGATCAGCGACGAGATCACGATGGGAATCACGATCATCTTAATCAGGCGGATAAAGATATCGCCCGCAGGTTGCAAGACGTTGGTGATCCACCAGGCTTTCTCGGCACTGAAATGGTTGAGCAACGCACCAATTGCAATCCCCAGGACCAGACCGATGAGGATCTGCCAGGCGAGGCTAAGCTTTGCCTTCTTCATATCGTTACCCTTACTTCAGTTTGACTCGGGCGGATGCACGAACTGGAACGCTCGATAGCGTAAAAGTCTCGGCATCTGCCCCCGTATAAGGTGCCCCGGAGCGCGTATTTACGGCTCTCTGGCAGGCGAAAAAAGGCGCAACTATTCCGATGCAAGGGAGCGCCGTCTAATGCCGTAAACGCCTACCCTATGCCGAATCGGCATGAGATTTCCCAAACAAAACCATAGTCCCAGCAGGTTCGGATACGACATTTCGGCAGTCGAAAGTACCGTGAACCGGCCATCTGCGGTGAATGCGGGGGGTTTCGGGTTTGGGAGTGCCTTCCTAAAAACCGGGCGACAGCCTACATCCAGAGGCAAAAACAAAACCCTGATCGTAGACAAGTTTCTCGATATACGGTCGCAAAGAAACACCGCGAAACGGTTAAGTCCGACGCAGCGTGGGGATTTTTCGATGGCAGCGGCGAGAACCGCTCTAGGACGAGGCTTTCAACAAATCATCGGGCAGCCACTGGCCGCCCGTCATTTGTAAGCAAGTTTTATGTGAGAGTGAGCCGCTCGCCCCCGATAGCGGTGCATCAGCCAAATCGCACAGCGCCTGGCAGATGGCTATCGCGAGCAGGCTCGCTCCCACATAAGTGGCTATTAACCCTCAAGCTTTTAATACCAATTCGGGTCTTTCTTCAGTTGCTCGTTAAGCAACGCCTGCATTCCTGCATCCGGCTCACCGAGGAAGCGCTTGTCAGCATGGCGGGTCGGCGACTTGTCGGACGGCAACCCGGCCGGCACCTGCACCCACATGGCATAGGCGTTTTTCTTATCCAGGCTGAACGCCACGATCAGGCGATTGTTCAGGCAGCTCTGCTGGGTTTCGCACAGCGGGCCGACCAGATACGGGTCACCGTCCTCGGTCACAGCATTCATTTGTTCGGCGTAACCGGAGAGGTTCATCACCCATTCCGGCAACCGCTCTTCTTTTTGCACGACGCCTTGCCAGGTCTGGCGGTATTGCGGGTCGGCGCTCAACAGTTCGTTGGCCCGCGACTGGCCGTCATTGGCCGCCATGGCTACGGCACTGCCGCCCAGCAACAGGGCGGCGGCCAGTGTGTTTATAGAGGTACGCATGTTCAGCCTCGACCGCGACGGCCAAAGAAGAAGGAAGCGATGAACATCACCAGGAACACGACGAAGAGAATCTTGGCGATACCCGTGGCGGTGCCCGCGATACCACCGAAACCCAGGACAGCAGCGACGATGGCGATAATCAGGAATGTGATAGCCCAGCTCAACATGGTGATTCTCCTTAACGCACGGCGGCGTTTTTTGCGTTTCCTGGCGCGGTCGATCCGCACCAAGCCTTATGCCTAGAACACCCAGCGTTCCTGCCCGGCAACCCCGTCTAGCGACTGGATCTGTTCAACTTCGAGCATCTGCGGGGGCGCGCTGTCAGCCAAACGGCTGCTGACGGCACTGAAATGGGTCTGGGTGGTGTGCTGCACCGGCAGCAGCGGCGCCGACACTTGGGGGCTCTGGTCCATGCGTTGCAGCAATTGACCGGCCACCAGCGTCACCAGCAATGCCAGGAGGGCAAACAGCCCTTGCTGTACATGCAGTGGCGAAATATGCACTTGGGCGAGACGTTGGCGATTCATCCTGAAACTCCTCTCACACAGGTTGTTGACTCAAGGAGCGGCGCCGGTAACTGCGCTGCTGACAAACAGACTATTGCAGCCTGCATGCCAGTTTTTATCAGGAATTTAATTCAATAAAATCAACAAGTTACAAACAAATAGAAATCACTGGCAGACGCATCTTGCACGATGGGCCTTCCGGCATCGTGCGCAATGCACGATACAAGCGAAGAAAAATGTAAAGTTTTTGGATCGCAGACGCCGGCGCACTGTCAGAAACTGTGAGCGAACGCTGGCCAATGGCCTGACAATTTCAAAAAACTCATTAAATTCATAAAGTTAGCTATTAATTCGGCAGAGAACTAACCTGCGCCCCGCGTAAACGCGCAGAATCGACCATGCAACTTGCCCGATTTGCGCGGGACTAACGCCATTCATTCATTAATAAGGAGCACGGGACAATGGAATCAGCCACGGAGAATCAGGGCCGTATTCTGCTGGTGGACGACGAGTCCGCCATCCTGCGCACCTTCCGCTACTGCCTCGAAGACGAGGGCTACAGCGTCGCCACCGCCAACAGCGCGGCCCAGGCCGATACGCTGCTGCAACGCCAGGTGTTCGACCTGTGCTTCCTGGACCTGCGCCTGGGCGAAGACAACGGCTTGGATGTGCTGGCGCAAATGCGTATCCAGGCACCGTGGATGCGCGTGGTCATCGTCACCGCGCACTCGGCGGTCGATACCGCGGTCGATGCGATCCAGGCCGGCGCGGCCGATTACCTGGTCAAGCCGTGCAGCCCCGACCAGTTGCGCCTGGCCACGGCCAAGCAACTGGAAGTGCGCCAGCTCTCGGCGCGCCTGGAGGCCCTTGAAGGCGAAGTGCGCAAACCCCGCGACGGCCTCGACTCCCACAGCCCGGCGATGAAAGTGGTGCTCGAAACCGCCCGCCAGGTGGCCGGCACCGACGCCAACATCCTGATCCTCGGCGAGTCGGGCACCGGTAAGGGTGAGCTGTCCCAGGCGATCCACGGCTGGAGCAAACGGGCGAAAAAATCCTGCGTGACCATCAACTGCCCATCCCTGACCGCCGAACTGATGGAAAGCGAACTGTTCGGCCACAGCCGAGGGGCCTTTACCGGCGCCAGCGAAAGCACCCTGGGGCGGGTCAACCAGGCCGACGGCGGCACACTGTTTCTCGACGAAATCGGCGACTTCCCGCTGACCCTGCAACCCAAGCTGCTGCGTTTTATCCAGGACAAGGAATACGAACGCGTGGGCGACCCGGTGACCCGCCGCGCCGACGTGCGCATCCTCGCCGCCACCAACCTCAACCTCGAAGACATGGTGCGCGACGGGCGCTTTCGCGAAGACCTGCTCTATCGCCTGAACGTCATCACCCTGCACCTGCCGCCCCTGCGCGAGCGCCGCGAAGACATCCTGACCCTGGCCGACCGCTTCCTGGCGCGCTTCGTCAAGGATTACGCGCGCCCCGCCCGGGGCTTCAGCGACGAGGCCCGCGAAGCGCTGCTCAACTATCGCTGGCCGGGCAACATCCGCGAGCTGCGCAACGTGGTGGAACGGGCGAGCATCATCTGCCCCCAGGAATGGGTGGAAATCAGCCACCTGGGCATGGCCCCGGCCAGCACCTCCAACGTCCCGCGCATCGGCGCCGCCCTAAGCCTGGACGAACTGGAAAAAGCCCACATCGGTGCCGTGCTGGCGACTGCCGAGACCCTCGACCAAGCGGCCAAAACCCTGGGCATCGACGCCTCGACGCTTTACCGCAAACGCAAGCAATACAACCTGTGAGCCGCGCCCGATGAAACTCGCGATGAAATTGCGCACCCGCTTGTTCCTGAGCATCTCTGCGCTGATTACCGTCGCCTTGCTGGGCCTGCTGCTGGGGCTGGTCAGCGTGATGCAGATGGCCAACAACCAGGAAGCCCTGATCCGGCACAACTTCGTCACCCTCGACCTGGGCCTTAAGCTGCGCCAGACCCTGGGCGATCAACTGGTCATGATGCTGCGCGATACTCCCGACCTGCCGGCGCTCGAAGCCTCCAAGAAACATTACTTCGAGCTGCTGGATGAGGGCATCGCCCACGAACAGACCGGCGAAAAGCCCAGCCTCGGGTTCGAGCAGGCCCGGCGCGACTACCTCAGCTTCCTCCAGGCCTTCGACCAGTCCCACGGCGCACCGAACAAACTCACCGCCAGCCAGGAAGTCAGCGACAAATTCAACGTGCTGCGCAACGGCTTGATCGTCGAGCACAAGCAGGCCCTGAAGAACATCAGCGACACCCAGAACCAATCCCGCGCGCGGGCCTTGCTGATCGCCACCCTGCTGGGCTTGGTGGGCCTGGCGGTGCTGATAATCGGCTTTATCACCGCCCATGGCATCGCCCAGCGCTTCGGCGCACCCATCGAGGCCCTGGCCAAAGCGGCGGACAAGATCGGCCAAGGCAACTTCGAGGTGACCCTGCCGATTTCCTCGGCTGCGGAAATGAACCTGCTGACCCGGCGTTTCGGCATCATGGCCGAGGCCTTGCGCCAGCATCAGGCGACCAACGTCGACGAACTGCTCGCCGGCCAACAACGCCTGCAAGCGGTGCTCGACAGCATCGACGACGGCTTGCTGATGATCGACCGCCAAGGACGCCTGGAGCACCTCAACCCCGTAGCACAACGGCAACTGGGCTGGGACGAGGAACGCCTGGGCCAAGGCCTGGGCGCGGCACTGGAGCGCCCCGACTTGGACGAAGAGCTGCAACTGGTGCTGCGCGGCGGCAGCCTGGAGCGGGCCCCGGAAGACTTGAGCGTGGAGGTCGACGGCGAGTCGCGCCTACTGACCTACAGCCTCACGCCGGTCAGCCATACCCAGGGCCACATCCTCGGTGCGGTGATGGTGCTGCACGACGTCACCGAGCAGCGGGCCTTCGAGCGGGTACGCAGCGAATTCGTCCTGCGCGCCTCCCATGAACTGCGCACACCGGTCACGGGCATGCACATGGCCTTCGGCCTGTTGCAAGAGCGCGTGCATTTCGCCGATGACTCGCGCGAAGCCGACCTGCTCAATACCGTCAATGAAGAAATGCAGCGCCTGATGCAGTTGATAAACGACTTGCTGAATTTCTCGCGCTATCAAAATGGCCTGCAAAAACTCACCCTGGCACCGTGCGACCTCGAAGTGCTGCTGGAGCAGGCCAAGACCCGCTTCACCGCACCGGCCCAGGAAAAAGGCGTGGAGCTGTTGATCGAAGTGCAGGCACCCTTGCCGCGCCTGCAAGCCGACCAGGCGCAACTGGAGCGGGTGCTCGACAACCTGATCGACAACGCCCTGCGCCACACCGCCAGCAACGGCCAGATCCGCCTCCAGGCACGGCGCCATGGCGAGCGGGTCATTGTCAGCGTCGAGGACAATGGCGAAGGCATCGCCTACGGCCAGCAGGGGCGGATTTTCGAGCCGTTCGTGCAGGTCGGGCGCAAGAAGGGCGGCGCCGGGCTGGGCCTGGCCCTGTGCAAGGAAATCGTGCAACTGCACGGCGGGCGCATGGGCGTTTACTCGCGGCCGGGGCAGGGCACGCAGTTCTACATGGCGTTGCCGCTGTAGGGCTCAGATCTCATCCGCCACACGCCGGGCGCCCACGCGCCGGCCCCGGGTCATCAACTCCACCAACTGCATCGCACTCAGGGCATGGGAAAACAGCCAGCCCTGGCCGAACTTCACCCCCTCGCTGTGCAGCAACTGGGCCTGGGACTCGAGCTCGATGCCTTCGGCGATCACCTTGAGCTGCAACGCGTGGGCCATGCGGATGATATGGGGCGCCACGCCACTGCTGGCCGCGTCATGGCCCAGGGCGTCGATGAATGCCTTGTCGATTTTCAGGCAATCGACCGGCAGGGTTTGCAAGTACGCCAGGCTGCAATAGCCGGTGCCGAAGTCGTCGATCAGCACCTGATGGCCCAAATCCCGCAGCGCTTGCAGGTTGCTGCGCGCGACCACCACATCAATCAGCCCCCGCTCGGTCACCTCAAAGGCGATCTGCCGGGCCTGCACCCGATGCTGGCCCAGCAACTTGGCCATCACCTCGCCCACCCGCGGCACCATCACATCGCACGCCGCCAGGTTGACCGAAATATAGAAGTGCGGATTGGCCCGCAACACATGGCCCAGTTGCTCCAAAAGGCGCTGAAGGACGAAATCGGTGATCTGGCGGATTTGCCCGCTGTCCTCGGCCATGGGGATGAACAGGTCCGGGCTGGTCAGGGTGCCGTCCGGGTGCCGCCAGCGCAGCAACGCCTCGGCGCCCACACAGTGGCGGCTGCGCAGGTCGAAGATCGGCTGATACAACACCTGCAACTCCCCCCGGCGCAGCGCGCCCTGTAACTCGCCGCCCATTGATTGGCGCTGGCGCGCCAACTGCAACACCAGTACGCCGATGAACAGCGCCAAGGTCAGGCTTACCGGCAGCAACCAGCGCCAGGACTCGGCCACCTGCAACGTCAGGCGCGCACGCGGGGCGATCAGCACCAGTTGGTATTCCTGATTGTCGGTGGGCATGCGGTAGATCAACTGGTTCGGCGTCACCAGCAACGGCTCGCTGGCTTGCGGCGGCCAGGGCTCGAAGGGCGGCCAGGATTGGGCCGCCCCCAACACCGGTATCGCGCGCATGCCGCGATCGAGCACCACCATCAGGCTGCTGCCCTCGGGCAAATCCACCACATCGGTCAAATGCCCGCGCGAGGTCGCCACGCGGAAATTACCCCGGCCCAGCATCAGCGCGGCCAGGTTTTCATTGGGTTCGGCGGAGGTGTTGAGCCAGTAGCTGTAGGTCGGGCCGCGAAAGTCGGCGGGGCGGGTGGCGGGCAGGCCATTACGTGGCGGGCCGCTGGAGCAGATGCGGTCCGCCTCGATGTAGGCGGCCTCATAGATGAAGCGATAACTGAAACCGACCTTTTGCAGGGTTGCCACCATTTGCTCGCTACAACCGCGCAGGGGCTGGGCCTGCAACTCGTCCAGGCCCTGGCGCAACTGGCCGAACAACTGCTCCAGACGCTCAAGGAAGCGCTCACCCTGGGCGTTCATCTGCTGGCTTTCGCGCAACTGCACCTGATGCATCGCCACGCCCAGGCTGCCCAACAGCAGCAACCCCGCACTCAGGACAGCCGCCAGCGTCGCCAAAAACCAGGGGCGATGAAACCAACTGCGCAGGGTCTCGCGAGCGGCCGGCATCTTGGGACATCCAAAGAATTACCAATGAGTTATAGCAACAGTTTGAAAAAATGCGCCAACCGCCGGGCAGCGTCAGTTTTTTGTCTGGCTGAGCACCTGGAGGATCGCCGCGCTCTCGGCATCCGGCGAACCGTCGAAACGCGCCGGGCGGAAACGCATCTGGAACGCCGCCAGCACATGGCGGGTCGCCACATCCATCTCACCCGTCTGCGGCGTGCTGTAGCCCAGGCGTGCCAGGCCTTGCTGGAACCAAGTGGCGCTGGGCATCTGGGCCGCGAACCGCGCTTGCTCACGGGCTACGGCCCCGGCATCCGGCCAGATCGCCAGGCCCGCATCGGCGAGGCGCTTCCACGGGAACAGCGGCCCCGGGTCGAGTTTGCGCAGCGGCGCGATGTCGCTGTGGCCGATGATGTGCTGCGGGGCGATCCTGTACCGCGCGCTGATGTCCTTGAGCAACGCGATCAGCGCCTGCACCTGAGCCTCGCTGTATGGGTACCAGACCCGCCCGGTGGGTGTATCGCGGAACCCCGGGTTGACGATTTCAATCCCGATGGAGCTGGAGTTCAGCCAGGTACGGCCCTGCCACTCGCTTTCCCCGGCGTGCCAGGCCCGCAGGTTCTCATCCACCAATTGGTAAACCGTGGCGTTGCGGTCATCGCCAATCAAGTAGTGGCTGCTGACTTCACCGTGGGTCAGCAGGGCCAGGGAACGCTCCAGCGACGCAGAGGTGTAGTGCACCACCACAAACTGGATACGGCTGTCGAAATTGACCGAAGGATGGCTTTTATCGATGCGCGGGCCGCTGGCGCAACCGGCCAACACAACGAACGACAGAACGAGCAGGAAAGACTTCATGGCGGCAGGGGTACGCATGGGAAAAGAACGCAACAGTGTAACGTAGCGCCCAGTCAGATCCGGCAAAAAGCGCCGTTTTAAACAAAATGGAACAAATGCTGGTCAGCCCATTTCAACCCGATTGCGCCCTGCATCTTTGGCTCTGTAGAGCGCCTGATCGGCTCTTTTGAGCACAATTTCGCTGCGTTCGCCGGTTTTGAACGCACTGAGGCCGATGGACACCGTAATCGTCACGCGCTCGCCCTTGAAGTGGAACGGGCAAGCCTCGATGGCCGCGCGCAGGCTTTCCATCAGGCTCATGCCCACGGCGGGTGAGGTGTCGGGCAACAGCAGCACAAACTCTTCGCCGCCAAAACGGGCGATGAAATCCGCGCCGCGCAGGCGTTTGCGCAGGACGGTGGCGATGATTTTCAACACTTTATCGCCGGCCAGGTGGCCGTAGTTGTCGTTGATGCGCTTGAAGTGGTCGAGGTCGAGCATCGCCAACAACAGGGTATTGCCGTGCTGCTGCCACTGGCCGATTTCATGCTCTAGGCGTTCGCTCCACGCGGCACGGTTGGGCAGCCCGGTGAGGGGGTCGATCAAGGCTTTCTGGCGCTGTTCTTCAAGGTGTTCGCGGTAGCCCTGGGCTTCCTGCTCCATGTGCGCCACGCGCTCGGCCAAGCCTTGCAGGCGTTCGGCAACTTCCTGCTCGCGCTGGTCACGCTGCTTCTGATGCTCATCCATGGTGCCGAGCAGGCCTTCGAGGTGGTTCTCCAGCACGTGCTTGAGGCCTTCCAGGTCCGCGGCGTCCTGCACACTGCTCTGCAAACCATCGACCTGCTCGCGAATCTGCGTGTCCAGCTCACGCGCCGCCGAGCGGCTGTCGTCGTGGCCGGCGCTGGCGGCTTGCAGGTTGCTCTGGAACGACTCCAAGCGCTCGTTGAGTTGCTTGAGGTAAACCTCGAACTCATGCTGGCCGCTATCGGTGATTGCCAACATCAAGACCGCAAGATCGTCGAGGATCGGCAGCAATTCGTACCAGTTCAGCCCATGTTGCAGCCGTTCGCGCATGGCTTCGGCTTGCGGGCGATGGCGCTCGGGCAGGGACAGGTCGTCCAACAGGCCGAGCAAGGTGTCTTCGATGTGCTTGGCCACCGAGCTATACGACGGCTCGGGGCTGTCCGGCAGGGTGTACTGCGGGTCTTCCTGGTCCGGCAGAGGCGCGTCGCTGGCGGGTTGCGCGTCGGGGTCGGCGGGCGGTGGCTCGGCAACAACCGGCTCGGCCTCAGCCAGAGGCAGGTCGGCCGGGGGCTGTTGCAAAGCCTCCTGCGGCGCTTCAACCACGGGTTCAATACGAGGTTGCGCCGGCTCTGCCAACACGACCGGCGGAACGAAGGCCACGACCTCAGGCTCAGGCTCAGACTGCGGCGCGGGTTCTGCTACAGGAACGGGCGGCAGCGCTTCGATTTTCAGGCTGGCGGGCTCAATGACGACCTCGGCAGGCAGCGCGGCGGGGACCGCCACAGCGGCAGGCGCCGGGGGGGAGTGCGCAACGGGCGCCACCACCACGGAGGCAGGCATCGGGCGCTGGCCCGCCGTGGCGGCCTCTTCAGCTTGCGCCAATTCCGAATCGTCGTCCTTGCCGCCAAACAAGCGTTGCAACAGCCCGGGACGGCTCGGCTCGGCTGGGGTTTCCAGGGCACTAAGGGCCTTGCTCTGCAAACCGCTGAGCTCACCCAGCAATAGCGGAATCTCCCGCGCCTGGCTGACGCGACCATCGAGTTGCTTGGCGAAAGCCTTGAGCGGGCGGCTGATGTCGCGGGGCAGGGGCAGGGTTTGCAGCTGCGCCACCAGCGAGGTCAGCGCAGTGCTGATTTGCTCCACACGGGTTTCGCGGCGTTGCTCGGAGTCGAGTACGGCTTTTTCAAGACGCGGCAGCAACGCCGCCAAACGGGCATCCATGTCGTCGGTGCGCACCACTTCGCGCATTTCCTTCATGCATTGGTCGACCACGCGGTCGGTGCCTTCGGCCGCCAGGGTGCTGCGCACCAGGCCACGGCGCAGCAGGTCGAGACGAGCGTTCCAACGCCGCTCTAGCTTTTCCTGTTGTTCGATGCTTTTGAGGTATTTCTCTTTCCAGCGCTGGGCGTCGTCGCTCATGCAAGGGGTCCGCGAGGGGCAGGGCGCAACGCGGGCAATGCATCGGCCGTGAGCGAACCCGGCAAACGAATCTCTACCGCGACCGGCAGGTGATCGGAAATAGGTTGCGCCAGCACTTCGACTTTTTCGAGGGTCAGGCTGGGGCTGAGCAGAATGTGGTCAAGACAGCGTTGCGGGCGCCAACTGGGGAAGGTCGCCTCGACTTGCGGTGCGAGCAAGCCCAGGTCCCGCAGCGGCGAGCTTTGCAGCAGGTCACTGGCGTGGGTGTTCATGTCGCCCATCAGGACTTGGTGCTTATAGTCGCCGATCAGGTCGCGAATGTACGCCAGTTGCAGGGTACGGGCGCGAGCCCCCAAGGCCAGGTGCATCATAACCACCACCAGCGCGTCGGCACCTTCGCCAAAGCGCACCAAGATCGCGCCGCGACCTTTGGGGCCGGGCAATGGGTGGTCTTCGATGACCCACGGCCGCATACGGCTGAGCACACCATTGCTGTGCTGGCCTAGGCGACCGAGGTTGCGATTGAGTTGCTGATACCAATAGGGGAAGGCACCGAGCTGGGCCAGGTGCTCGACCTGATTGACGTAGCCCGAGCGCAGGCTGCCACCATCGGCCTCCTGCAGGGCCACCAGGTCGAAATCCCCCAGCAGGTTGCCGATCTTCTGCAGGTTATCGGCACGCCCGGTGTGCGGCAGCAGGTGCTGCCAGCCCCGGGTCAGGTAGTGCCGATACCGCTCGGTACTGATGCCCACCTGAATATTGAAACTGAGCAAACGCAGACGGCTGCCCGCGGGCATGCCCGTTTCTTCCAAGTGATGTTCGTTGACCTTCGGGTCGTGATGGCCAACGACCCGATCAGTACTCCAGCGGCGCATGGTAGGCGCCGCTTACTTAGCGGCGCGCTCCTTGACGATCAACTGGTCGGCCACGTTCAGCACACCCTCCGGACCACCAGCGGTGCCCAGGTCAAAGCGATACTTGCCGTTGACGACCAGGCTCGGTACACCGGTGATTTCATACTTCTTGGCCAGTTCCTTGGCTTGGTTGACCTGACCTTTGATCGCGAAGGAGTTGAAGGTCGCCAGGAACTTGTCTTTATCGACGCCTTGGGTGGCCAGGAAGTCAGCCATGTCGTCAGGCTTGGTCAGTGGCTTGCGTTGTTTCTGAATGGCTTCGAACACGGCAGCGTGCACCTTGTGCTCCACACCCATGGCTTCCAGGGTCAGGAACATCTGGCCGTGCGCGTCCCAAGGACCGCCGAACATCGCCGGGATGCGCTTGAAGCTCACATCCTTAGGCAGCTTCTCAACCCACGGATTGATGACCGGCTCGAACGAATAGCAGTGCGGGCAGCCATACCAGAACAACTCGACCACTTCGATCTTGCCCGGAACAGAGACAGGAACCGCATTGCTCAGCTCCATGTATTGCTTACCGGCTTCAAGCGGCTCTTGGGCCGCTTGGACGTTCATGCCCAGCAGGCTGGCACCGACGAGCGCGGCGCTGAGAATCAGATTACGCATGCTTTACTCCTGGAAAATTGGGTCGCCTCGCAGGCCTGTACTCAGACAGGTCCCGGCGGGCATGAGTTCGCTAGTGTAACGGCAGCGGCCACAAAAAAGGGCGGCCAGGGCCGCCCTTTTTATGCTCGATGGATTAATCGAGCGTTAACGCGGCAAAGGCCTCAAGCCCACGCCGCGCGAACCGATCCGGCCTTAGTGCAGGCCCTGGATGTAGCTCGACACTGCGGCGATGTCTTCATCGCTGAGCTTCTTGGCGATGGTCTGCATGGTTTTGAGGTCGCCATCGTTGGTGCGCCCGCCTTCTTCTTTGCGGAAGTCAGTCAGCTGCTTGGCGATGTAAGCCGCGTGCTGGCCACCCATGTGTGGGAAACCTGCGGCAGCATTGCCGGCGCCATTTGGCGAGTGGCAACCGGTGCAGGCTGGCAGGCCTTTTTCCAGATTGCCGCCACGGAACAAGGCTTCACCACGCGCCACGAGTTTGGGATCCGCCGCGCCGACGCTGCCTTTCTGGCTGGCGAAGTAAGCGGAGATATCGGCCATGTCCTGATCGCTCAGGTTGGTCAGCAGGCCCGTCATTTCCAGCACAGTGCGTTTGCCCGACTTGATGTCATGCAGTTGCTTGGTCAGGTACTTCTCGCCCTGGCCGGCCAGCTTTGGAAAGTTTGGCGCCATGCTGTTGCCATCAGGGCCATGGCAAGCACCACAAACGGCAGCTTTCGCCTGGCCGGCGGCGGCATCGCCTTTCACGTTCTCGCCTGCAGCATTGGCGATACCTGTGATGCCCAAGGTCAACAGCAGACTCACGATCAGTTTGTTCATCAGCTAATCCAACTACGGCTAAGGGTTAAAAGAGTTATGGGCCGGGCTTACTCGCTCATCCAGTGGATGATTGCTTGGTAATCCTCGGCACTGCAGTCCATGCACAAACCACGCGGCGGCATCGCCTTGAAACCCTGGGTCACGTGTTGCACCAGCGTCTCCATACCTTGCGCCAATCGTGGCGCCCAAGCTTCCCGATCGCCCTTGCGGGGCGCCATGGGGAGTTGGCCGGAATGACAGGCTCCACAAACACGGTTGTACACAGCTTCCGGATCCTGTGTAGCCTGAGCGCTGTAAAGCGGCATCAAGACACCGGCAGCTAGCAGCCATTTCGTCATAAAACGACCTATTCAGGGTTGAGAGCGTGCTGCGTTCTAAGTGCGCAATCAAGGTCAACGCTCCCGTGACTTCATCCTACGCCGGGACAAAGCACACACAAAATCTGCGACATTATATACTGGCGCTACTGAAACGGAAACGACACTGCTTGCCGCACCCATTCCCGGCACCGCCCACATCGGAAATCCCATGCAACTCAAGAACCCCATTCTCGGCCTGTGCCAACAGTCCACCTTCATGCTTAGCGCCGCCAAAGTCGACCAATGCCCCGACGACGAAGGCTTTGAAGTGGCCTTCGCCGGGCGTTCCAACGCCGGCAAATCCAGTGCCCTGAATACCCTGACCCACGCCAGCCTGGCCCGCACCTCGAAAACCCCCGGGCGTACGCAACTGCTGAACTTTTTCAAGCTGGACGACGAGCGACGCCTGGTGGACCTACCCGGCTACGGCTACGCCAAGGTGCCAATCCCGCTGAAGCTGCACTGGCAGCGCCACCTGGAAGCCTACCTGGGCGGGCGTGAAAGCCTGAAAGGGTTGATTCTGATGATGGACATCCGTCATCCCATGACCGACTTCGACCTGCTGATGCTCGACTGGGCCGTGGCCAGCGGCATGCCCATGCACATCCTGCTGACCAAGGCCGACAAACTGACCTACGGCGCCGCCAAGAACACCTTGCTCAAAGTACAGGCCGACATCCGCAGAGGCTGGGGCGACGCAATCACTATCCAACTCTTCTCCGCCCCCAAACGCATGGGCCTGGAAGACGCCTACACCGTACTGGCGGGCTGGATGGAACTGGCCGACAAAGGCACAGAAACCCCGGCGTGAGCGCAGGACAAAAACTTTCTGTGGGATGAGCAGGCAAGGCAAAAGCGCGGGTCGAAAGCGGAGTTTACTGGCTGTAAATGAGCATTTCGGCCCGCGCTTTTAGCGCAGCGTGCTCATTTCATAGGAAGTTTTCACGCAAAAAAAACCCCGGACTTCGTATGGGGAGGGGAAGTTCGGGGTCCAAGTTCCAGACCGCTAGGGCGCAATCCGGATATCTGCCAACACTTAACACAACATAGGAGCATTGAAGGGCTTCACCACCCATTCAAGATACTCTGAGTGGTGGTTCACGGTTTTAGTTCCGACGCCCTTCAAAAACAGTTGGCGATAGCCGAAAGACTTTTCTGAACTAATAGCCATTTGCCTACTTTTGCCGCGGCACTATGCCGCAGCAAAAAACGCTTCAGATGGCCTTAATGGGCCTCATCCCAGTTGTTTCCCACCCCGACTTCCACCAAAAGCGGCACATCCAGGCTCGCTGCTGCGCTCATGTGCCCGCGAATCTGCTCGCTGACTTGCTCCACCAAGTCCTCGCGCACTTCCAGCACCAATTCGTCGTGCACTTGCAGGATGACTTTGGCGTCCAGGCCGGATTCGGCCAGCCAGTTATCCACCGCCACCATGGCGATCTTGATGATATCGGCCGCAGTACCCTGCATCGGCGCATTGATCGCCGTGCGTTCAGCACCCGCGCGCTCTTGCGGTTTATTGGAGTGAATCTCGGGCAGGTACAGGCGCCGCCCGAAGAGCGTCTCCACGTAGCCCTGCTCCGAGGCCTGGGCGCGGGTGCGCTCCATGTAGTCGCGAACACCGGGGTAGCGGGCAAAGTAGGTGTCGATGTAGGCCTTGGCCTGCTTGGTATCGACGCCAATGCTCTTGCCCAGTTTCTGCGCGCCCATGCCATAGATCAGCCCGAAGTTGATCGCCTTGGCGCTGCGCCGCTGGTCGGAGGTGACGGCCGCTAGGTCTACCTTGAACACTTCCGCCGCCGTCGCGGTGTGCACGTCCAGGTTATTGCGAAAGGCACTGAGCAAACCCGCATCCTTGGCCAGGTGCGCCATGATGCGCAGCTCGATCTGCGAGTAGTCCGCCGCCAGGAGCTTGTAGCCCTTGGGCGCAACGAAGGCCTGGCGAATGCGCCGCCCTTCGGCGGTGCGCACGGGGATGTTTTGCAGGTTCGGGTCGCTGGAAGACAGGCGCCCCGTGGCCGCCACGGCCTGGTGATAGGACGTGTGGATGCGCCCGGTACGCGGGTTGATCTGCTCGGGCAAGCGGTCGGTGTAGGTGCTCTTGAGCTTGCTCATAGAGCGGTACTGCATCAGCACCTTGGGCAGCGGGTAGTCGTCTTCGGCCAGTTTCGCCAACACTTCCTCGGCAGTGGACGGCTGGCCCTTGGCGGTTTTCTTCAATACCGGCAGGCCAAGCTTCTCGTAGAGGATGACCCCCAGCTGCTTGGGTGAACCGAGGTTGAACTCCTCACCGGCGATCTCGAAGGCCTGGCGCTCCAGGGCGACCATCTTGTCCCCCAGCTCGATGCTTTGCACGCCCAGCAGCGCGGCATCGACCAATGCGCCCTGGCGCTCAATCCGCGCCAGCACGGGCACCAATGGCATTTCAATATCGGTCAATACTTTGGCCAGGCTCGGAATGGCCGCGAGCTGCTCATGCAGCGCCAGGTGCAGGCGCAGGGTCACGTCCGCGTCCTCGGCCGCATAGGGCCCAGCCTGTTCGAGGGCGATCTGGTCGAAGGTGAGCTGCTTGACCCCTTTGCCGGCGATGTCCTGGAAACTGGTGGTGGTGTAGCCCAGGTATTTTTGCGCCAGGCTGTCCATGTCATGACGGGTCGCGGTGGCGTTGAGCACGTAGGACTCGAGCATAGTGTCGAAGGCAATTCCGCGCACCATGATGCCGCAGGCTGGGTCGCCGCCAATGGCGCAGTTGGCGAGGATGTTCATGTCGAACTTGGCGTGCTGGCCGACCTTGAGCTTGCTCGGGTCTTCCAGCAACGGCTTGAGCGCACGCAACACGGTGTCGCGGTCCAACTGATCCGGCACGCCGATGTAAGAGTGCGTCAGCGGAATATAAGCGGCTTCGTTAGCCTGCACGGCAAAAGAAAGCCCCACCAATTGCGCCTGCTGGGCATCGACGCCGGTGGTCTCCGTGTCGAAGGCAAACAGCTTGGCGTCGTTGAGCTTACGCAGCCACACGTCAAAACGTGCCTGGTCGAGGATGGTTTCGTACACCGGGATGTCGGTTGCGGGCTCATCGGCCTCTGCCTCCGTCGCTTCGACAGGCTCAGCTTCGGCCACCTTGGCCTGGGCCTGCTGCTCGGCGCGCTTTACGTCGCGTTGCAGCTCATCGATCCAAGTCTTGAACTCCATCAAAGAGTAGAGTTCAGCGAGCTTATCGCGGTCCGGCTCGGCCAGGTGCAGGTCGTCCAGGCCAATGTCCAGCGGCACATCGACCTTGATGGTCGCCAAGCGGTAGGACAGGAACGCCATGTCCTTGTGTTCCAGCAACTTCGCCGGCAAGGTTTTGGCCCCACGGATCGGCAGCGTCGGCACTAGGTCGAGGTTGTCGTAAAGCTCTTTCAAGCCGCCATTGACGCCCACCAGCAGGCCGACCGCGGTCTTCTCGCCAACGCCTTTGACGCCTGGGATGTTGTCGGAGGAGTCGCCCATCAAGGCCAGCAAATCGATGATCTGCTCAGGAGCGACACCAAACTTCGCCTTCACGCCAGCCACGTCCATCGACGTTTCCGACATGGTGTTGACCAGCGTAATGTGGCCATCGACCAGTTGCGCCATGTCCTTGTCGCCGGTGGAGATCACCACCGGGCGGTCGGCAGCCGCACTACTGCGGGCCAGGGTGCCGATTACGTCATCGGCCTCGACACCTTCAACGCACAGCAGCGGGAAACCCAGGGCACGCACGCTGGCGTGCAGCGGTTCGATCTGCACCCGCATGTCGTCCGGCATGCTCGGGCGGTTGGCCTTGTAGTCAGCGAACATCTCATCGCGAAACGTACCGCCCTTGGCGTCGAATACCACCGCGAACGGGCTGTCCGGGTATTGCTTGCGCAGGCTTTTGAGCATGTTCAACACACCCTTGACCGCGCCGGTCGGCATGCCTTTGGAGGTGGTCAGCGGCGGCATCGCGTGGAAGGCGCGATAGAGGTAAGAAGAACCGTCCACCAGGACGAGGGGAGCTTGGCTCATGAGCACGATCAACCTTTTCGGCGGGTCCGGCGCTAGAATGGCGGGACCGTTGACAACAAAAGGACAAGGTTATCATGCGTTCACTAAATCGCTTGCTGCTCGCCGGCCTGATTGCAATCGTGCCATTGACCGTGATTGCGGCAGAGGATGCGCCATCAGCGGACCCGGAAGTTACCATCCGCACCGAAGGTAACAAGACCATCCAGGAATACCGCCAAAACGGTTTCCTGTACGCCATTAAAGTCACGCCCAAAGGTGGAAAGCCTTACTTTTTGGTGCGCGCCGATGGCACTGACGCGAACTTCATCCGCTCGGACCAGCCCGACATGTTGATTCCGTCGTGGAAAATCTTCGAGTGGAAGTAACTTCTTAACTTTAAATCGGCGTCGGCTCGACCGCGGCGCCCGTACTGGCAGTTTTAAACCATGTCTGTGTTCACCCCCCTGGCTCGGCCTGAGCTGGAAACCTTTCTCGCCCCCTATGGGCTTGGCCGCCTGCTCGACTTCCAGGGAATTGCCGCCGGTAGCGAAAACACCAATTTCTTTATCAGCCTGGAGCGTGGCGAATTCGTCCTGACCCTGGTTGAGCGCGGCCCTGTTCAGGAGATGCCGTTTTTCATCCAACTGCTCGATGTGCTCCACGACGCCGACCTGCCGGTGCCCTACGCGCTACGCACCACTGACGGCCAGGCGCTGCGCGAGCTGGCGGGCAAGCCTGCGCTGCTGCAACCACGCCTGGCAGGCAAGCACATCAAGCAGGCCAATGCCCAGCACTGCGCCCAAGTGGGCGAGTTGCTCGGCCACCTGCACCTGGCCACACGCGATAACGTGATCGAGCGCAAGACCGACCGGGGCCTGGATTGGATGCAGGCCGAAGGCATGCAGTTGATGCCCCACCTCGACGCCGTGCAGCAAGCCCTGTTGCAAGGCAGCCTGGAAGAAATCACACAGGGCAAGGCGAAAATCCTCGCGCTGCCGCAAGCCAACATCCACGCCGACCTGTTCCGCGACAACGCGATGTTCGAGGGCACTCACCTGACCGGGTTGATTGACTTCTATAACGCCTGTTCCGGACCAATGCTCTATGACGTGGCCATTGCCCTGAACGATTGGTGCTCGGATGACACCGGCGCCATCGATGGGCCGCGCGCGCGGGCCTTGCTCGGCGCCTATGCCGCGCTGCGGCCGTTCACTGCCGCCGAAGCCGAGCTATGGCCAACGATGCTGCGCATTGCCTGTGTGCGGTTCTGGCTGTCGCGCCTGATTGCCGCCGAGTCCTTCGCCGGCCAGGACGTGTTGATCCACGACCCGATGGAATTTCAACAACGCCTGGCCCAGCGCCAGCAGATCCAGACACCCTTACCCTTTGCCTTGTAACAAGCGGGCTCGCCCGCGCTGGGGCGCACAGCAGCCCTCATTTGCGTTTACCGCGTTTTAGGACTGCTGCGCAGCCCAGCGCGGGCAAGCCCGCTTCCTACAGCGACTCCAGGCATCCCGCCAGGTCAGTGCCCAGTTTCTCCAGCATCTGCTCATAACCCTGGGCAGCGGCCGGGGTATAGCCGCCCAGCGCATCCAGTTCCGCCAGTTTCACCGGCAGCCCGGCCACCAGCGTCTCGGCCAGCCGCGGGCGCAGGGGCGGCTCGCTGAAGACGCAGGTCTTGCCCACTTCCTGCAAACGCTTGCGCATCGCCGCCACATGCTGGGCACCGGGTTGCACCTCGGCCGCTACGCTGAAAACCCCGGCGTGCTTGAGGCCATAGCTGGCCTCGAAGTAGTCGAACGCCTCGTGGAACACGAAGTACGGCTTGCCCGCCACTGCGGCCAAACGCGCCTTCAAGCGCCCGTCCAACGCATCGAGGCGCGCCTCAAAAGCCTTGAGGTTACTTTGATAGCGCGCGCTGTTGGCAGGGTCGGCAGCGCTCAGATCCGCCGCCATTTTTTCTGCGATCACCCGGGCGTTGACCGACGACAACCACAGATGCGCATCCAAACTGCCAGGGCGGTGATCGTGGTCATGCTCGTCGGCATCTTCGTCGTGGGAGTGGCTATCTTCGCCAAAATGGCGCAGTTGCAACCCCGGCAGCTCTTGCACCGCCACGGCCGGCAGGGTGCGGTTTTTCAGGACACGCGGCAGAAAGCCTTCCATGTCCGGGCCGATCCAATACAGCAGGTCCGCCGACTGCACGCGCCTTACATCAGACGGGCGCAGCGCAAAGTTATGGGGCGACGCACCGGGCGGTAGCAACACCTCGGGCACCGCCACACCGTCCTGCACGGCAGCGGCAATCAGTTGTAGAGGCTTGATGCTGGTCAGGACGCTGACCTCGGCCTGGGCGCTGCCCAAGGCGAACAAACTGGCAGTAAATGTGACAAGGATGGCAAAAAGTCGGGACACGATGACCACTCACAGAGGCGAGAACGGGTAACATAATAACGTCTCTCACAAACATCGTCGCCGCTCATGCCTATTACACCGCTGGCCAGCCGTCCCCATGACCACTCCCATTGCGTCCACAGCGCGTTGTCGCAAGCCGATGCGCTTTGCGCCCGTAAAGGCCTGCGCCTGACCGCACTGCGCCGCCGAGTGCTGGAACTGGTCTGGCAAAGCCACAAACCGCTGGGCGCCTACGACATCCTCGCCGTACTCAGCGAGCAGGACGGTCGCCGCGCCGCGCCACCCACCGTGTACCGCGCCTTGGACTTTCTCCTGGAAAACGGCCTGGTCCATCGCATCTCGTCCCTCAACGCCTTTATCGGCTGCAATCACCCCGAGCACGCCCACCAGGGCCAGTTCCTGATTTGCCGCCAATGCCACGCCGCCATTGAGCTGGAGCAAAAATCCATCAGCGACGCGATTGTCAGCAGCGCCCGCGAGGTGGGCTTTGTGGTGGAAGGCCAAACCGTCGAAATTGTCGGCCTGTGTTCGGGCTGCCAGGAGGCTTGATGAGCACTGCGTTGATCCGTCTCGATCAGGTTGCGGTGACCTTCGCCGGGCAAACCGTGCTCGACAACATCCAACTGAGCGTCGAGCCCAGGCAAATCGTCACCCTGATCGGCCCCAACGGCGCCGGCAAGACCACCCTGGTGCGCGCCGTGCTCGGCCTGCTCAAGCCCGACAGCGGCACGGTGTGGCGCAAGCCGAAGCTGCGGGTCGGCTACATGCCGCAAAAACTCCATGTGGACCCGACGTTGCCCCTTTCGGTGCTACGTTTTCTGCGACTGGTGCCGGGGGTGGATCGCCCGCGCGCGCTGGCGGCCCTCAAAGAAGTGGGCGCCGAAAAGGTCATCGACAGCCCGGTACAGAGCGTTTCCGGCGGCGAGATGCAGCGCGTGTTGCTAGCCCGCGCCTTACTGCGCGAACCGGAACTGCTGGTGCTCGACGAACCGGTACAAGGCGTTGATGTCGCCGGGCAGGCCGAGCTGTATAGCCTGATTACACGCCTGCGCGACCGCCACGGCTGCGGCGTGCTGATGGTTTCCCACGACCTGCACCTGGTGATGAGCACCACCGACCAAGTGGTGTGCCTCAACCGTCACGTATGCTGCTCCGGCCACCCCGAGCAGGTCTGCGGCGACCCGGCGTTCGTCGAGCTGTTCGGCAAGAACGCCCAGAGCCTGGCGATCTACCACCACCACCACGACCACGCCCATGACCTGCATGGCGCGGTGGTCAGCGATACCCCACACGTTCACGGAGATGGCTGCAAGCATGGCTGATTTTCTGCTCTACGCCCTGCTGGCAGGCCTGGCCCTGGCGGTCGTTGCGGGCCCCCTGGGCTCGTTCGTGGTCTGGCGGCGCATGGCCTACTTTGGCGACACCCTGTCCCACGCGGCGCTGCTGGGCGTGGCCCTGGGCTTTTTACTGGATGTCAGCCCTGCCGTCGCCGTCACTGCCGGGTGCCTGCTGCTGGCGGTGTTGCTGGTGACCCTGCAACAGCGCCAATCCCTGGCATCCGACACGCTGCTGGGTATTCTTGCCCCTAGCACCCTCTCACTCGGCCTGGTCGTACTAAGCTTCATGCACGACGTTCGGATCGACCTGATGGCGTACCTGTTCGGCGATCTGCTAGCCATCAGCCCCGCCGACCTGGCCTGGATCCTGGGCGGCAGCGCGGCGGTCCTGGCGTTGCTGGTGGCCTTGTGGCGCCCCTTGCTGGCGGTCACCGTGCACGAAGAGCTGGCACGGGTCGAAGGCCTGCCGGTGGCGGCGCTGCGCTTGGTGCTGATGCTGTTGATCGCCGTGGTGATCGCGTTGGCGATGAAGATTGTCGGCGTGCTGCTGATTACCTCGCTGCTCATCATCCCGGCCGCTGCGGCACAACGCCACGCCCGCTCGCCGGAACAAATGGCCCTGGGCGCGAGCCTGTTGGGTATGCTCGCAGTCGTTGGTGGCCTGGCGCTGTCATGGTTCAAGGACACGCCGGCCGGTCCATCCATCGTGGTGACGGCCGCCGCCCTGTTTTTGCTGAGTTTTGTCCTGCCCCGCCGAGGGGTGTAGACTTGCTCGTTTTTTGCGCAATCAGAGAGTCGCAGGAATGAAGCCGTTCGCCTCCCGTTATCTGCTCCTTGTTGCATTCACCCTGTTGCTGGGCGCCTGCCAAAGCACCCCGCCAGCCGCCACCGAAGCCCCGGACGCCCGGGCTACGGCCATTGCACAACTGGAGCAAAGCATTGCCAGCAGCGAGCTGGCCACTGCCGAAGACCAACTCAACACCTTGCAGGCCCAGGCGCCGAACGACCCGGCCCTGGAGCAATACCAGCGCCAATTGGCCGAGGCGTACCTGCAACGCAGCCAGATCGTGCTGCAAAAGGGCGACGTCAACGCCGCCGCCACCGCCCTGAGCCGAGCCCGCGCGCTGATGCCCAAGGCCCCGGCGCTGACCGGCGGCGTCAACAGCGCCATCGCCCACGCCCGCAAGGCCGAGCTGGATAAAGTCGAAGCCGCCCTCAAAGCTGCCGAAGCCAAACCGGCCGCCAAGCTAATCGACCCGACCGCGCCGAGCACCACTATCGCGCTGAACATCGGCGATAGCCGGAAATTGCGCCGGCAACTCGACGCCATCGCCGCCGATGTGGTGAATTACCAGTGCGACGTCGCCATTCAAGCACCCCGCACCCAGGACTATCCTTGGCTGGCCACTCTGCTGACCAAACGGGTGAAAAAACTCGATGCTGGTTTCGACCTTAAGATTCAGCGCCAGATCTTGCGCCACGTCCCCGCGCAACTGGTCTTGAGCCCACGCAAGGCACCGTAACCCTCCTGCACAACGACGCAACGCCCTTTTTCTTCACCCTCCCGCATCGGGTTGGGGCTCGAAGGAAAAGGGTGTTTTCGTTTGAATGAAAAACCTCCGCCACTCATGTGAATACAATTAACCTGCATTAATCCAAATTACCCACTAGCAGTTCGAATAGTCCCAAGAGCGTGCTGGCCACAGCAATAGTTACTCGGGATATTATTTCCTTTCATGTTTTATCATTGCGCTAGCGCTTTATCTTGCTAGCTTGAGTTTGTCGCCGCCTTTTTTATTTTTGAGTGTGCTCGGAAAACCTCTGCCTAGTGAGCCCTATCATTCAACAGGCGGCCAACGAATTTTATTTATTACAGAAAATATTGAACTACAAGGATGTAATAGTGAAAATAAGAACCTGCAGTAAAGTATTTATGTTCGGGCTTCTAACGATGGCTGTTGTGCGAGGTAGCCTGGCACAGGAGGGAGTATCGGGCAACGAACCCATCTTGATGTTTGGCACACCTTCCTCCGTCGTCAAATCAAACGTTCAAGGCGCAGACATTGGTAACCGGGAGTTGGAGCAATTCATTTCCAAGCATAAAACGAACTCCTTTGCTTTCCTCGATATTGCCGCCATTGCCGACGATGACCAGGCCCTCGAAAAAGTAAAGAAAGTATTCGCTTCCAACATGGCCGTGCTGTTGAAATCGGACAGCCGTTCCGCGGAACTTCGCAAAAAAGTCTCCAGCATCTTTGGCCTGTCCGGCCCCTTTGACTACGCGCTGTTCAAACGCGGTAAAAATGGCGCCATTGATGTTTATCGCCTTGATGGGCCGGCAGAAAGCGACTTGATCGCACAAGCCAAAACACTCGTACGCCGACCACTCCCGCTGCGTCATACAGGGGCGGAACCAAACCTCGCCGGTTTGCCCAAACTCACCTACAACATTCAACTGAGCAACCCCGATGGCCAGGTTTCATCCGTGGTCAATATTGATGTCATTCGCAGCGTGACCCTGAGCCAGGACAAGAAATTCGTCCTCATCAATGCGAGCCCAACCACCGTCAAGTCATCCCAAAATGGTGTGGTCATCGGAGGCGAAGGCAATAACCTGTGGGGGGCGTACTTGCCACACGCCTATACTTTCTCCCATGGCCTGAGCGCCAAAGGCGTGACGCCAGCGCTGGTGGATTTTTCCCCGGTGAGCGACTCTCGAACCGAGTTTGATTTTTCCGAAACGAAAAGGCAGGGGTTCGCCATTGGCGGCTCACTGGGCGGCGAAATCAGCGCCACGCCCAAGGAGCAACTTGAGTTCGCGGCAAAAACCCCCTTCAGTATCAACGCCAACATAACCCATGAAATCAGTAAGACCCTGGCCTACAAGTTCAAGGATTATTCTTTGATCGCCACGGACACTAAACAAGGTGTCGAATGGCAGGCTTTGATCGATACGAAGTTAAAGTCAGTGCTTTTTGAACGCAATACTGCGACCCTCCCTGTTCTGAATGAACACCGAATGACGCCGATGATGCGCTCCGCCTCGCTGGACTCTTATACATTATGGGAACTGCCTGGCACTTACACCGGCCCGGCAACCGTCATTATTGGCGGTGGCTATACCTTAGCCAAAAATGAATGGTGGTATAACCGCTCAAGCATTGAGTCAAAGGAAGACTTAGAAAACTTCCAAGATATACAAAACTACGAACTGGACCTGAACAGTCCTTACTTGACCCGAGAAATCACTGTGCTGATTCGATCCCAGTACGGCGAGGGCAAATGCTTGACCGCGAACCCCGGCAAAGACACCACAATGGAATCTTGCTCCGGAACCAACCCTCACCAGCAGTGGGGATATGACGATCAAAAACGTTATGTGAATCGGGCAAGCGAATCGTGCCTGAACGTTGATGAGGATCGCGGCACCTTAATCACTGAGCAATGCAAAATTGACAACCGACAGCAGTGGTACTGGAGTGCGGACCGCCTGCATTCTAACTTCAATAAGAGCTGGCGTTTATATGTCGATCAAGACCAACTTAAAGTAATCCCCGACGATTCCATGGTGTTCCAGGACATCCCGTCCAACCCCTTCAACCCCCTGAATATTCCATGGACCAGTTATCCGAAGGCCCCCGCACTCAATGATGTAATCCCGCGCAGTGACAACAGTGTCGCGCCACCCATCAGCGAGGATTGGGTCAATACCTATGAGGCGGTGAACATCCGCCAGCGCTGGAAAGTAGAAGTCCTGCGCGACGGACTGTAAGACCTGGCGGCCCGTTCCCACATCACGGTGGGAACGGGCTTGACGCGGCGATCAGAGGCCGCGAGTCAGGCCGGTATGCCCTTGGCCTTCGCCTCGCGCGCCCAGACCCGATGCTGGGCGATTGCGGCAAAGAACGCCTTCAACGCCTTGGCGTCCGCGCCCACGATCAACCCCGCATCAGCCTCCAGGTGCAGCACTTGCAACAACTGCTTGGCCTCACCGGCCAAGGCAATCGCCTTCAAATGCTTGTAGGCCTCCAACAGGTAGTGCAGCGCCACCCCATCGGTGCTCAAAGCCTGTACCGATTTGGCACCACCGGGCACAAACACCGCGTCGAACGCCACCGAGGGCAGCCCCTCCATGGAGCCATCCACCGCGAGTACCTTGCCATCAGCAGTGGTGACCGGCGCCGAGGTCGGCCCCAGCAACTTGGCGTGGGCACCAGCGGCCTCAAGGGCTTTTTTCAGCGCACTGATTGCCGCCCCGTCCACACCGTTGGCGGCCAGTATTGCCACCTTGCGCGTCTTGATGTCTCCCGACAGCAGGTTTACCTGGCTCAGCGCCGGCGAACGCTCAGGCTTGGTCTTGCGTTCGACCTGCGTGCCCTGGGTCGGCGCCGGCAGGCCCAGGTTGTGCGCCACGCGGCGAGCCAGTTCCAGGTCGATATTGGCCAGGATCTCGTTGACCTGGCGCGCACGAATGAACTCGCGCTCGACCTTGCCCAGCTCAAAGCTGTACGCCGCGATGATGTGCTCTTGCTCGTGCTTGCTCATGCTGCGAAAAAACAGCCGCGCCTGGGAGAAGTGGTCGCTGAACGACTCGCTACGCTGGCGAATCTTGTGCGCGTCGATACGCTCTGGGTAGCTCTCGAAGCCGCCATCCCGTGCGGCCGCAGGGGTTTCCTTTGGCCAGCCGCCATCGATGGAGTTGGGCTCATACGAGGCCCGACCTTTGTCGATGGTGGTGCGGTGCATGGCGTCGCGCTGGCCATTGTGGAATGGCGCGACAGGGCGGTTGATGGGTAGCTCATGAAAATTCGGCCCGCCCAGCCGGCTGATCTGGGTATCTGTGTAGGAAAACAGCCGGCCTTGTAGCAACGGGTCATTGGAAAAGTCGATGCCCGGCACGATATGCCCAGGGCAGAACGCCACTTGCTCGGTTTCGGCGAAGAAGTTGTCCGGGTTGCGGTTGAGCACCATTTTGCCCAGGGGCGTGATGGGTACCAGCTCTTCGGGGATCAACTTGGTGGGGTCGAGAATGTCGAAGTCGAACGTGTGCTCGTCTTCTTCGGCGATGATCTGCACACCGAACTCCCACTCCGGGTAATCCCCGCACTCGATGGCTTCCCACAGGTCCCGGCGATGGTAGTCGGTATCCTTGCCCGCCAGCTTCTGCGCTTCGTCCCACACCAGCGAACAGGTGCCGGCGGCCGGCCGCCAGTGGAACTTGACGAAGCTGGACCGGCCCTCAGCGTTAATCAGGCGAAAGCTGTGCACCCCAAAACCCTGCATGGTGCGTAGGCTTTTAGGAATGGCTCGGTCGGACATGGCCCAGATCACCATGTGTGCCGACTCCGGTTGCAGGGAGACAAAGTCCCAAAACGTGTCGTGAGCCGAGCCGCCGGTAGGTATTTCGTTGTGGGGCTCGGGTTTTACCGCGTGGACGAAGTCGGGAAACTTAATCGCGTCCTGTATGAAAAACACCGGCATGTTGTTGCCGACCAAATCGAAATTACCTTCGTCGGTAAAAAACTTCACCGCGAAACCCCGCACATCCCGCACGGTGTCCCCGGAACCACGGGGCCCCTGCACCGTGGAAAAGCGCACGAACACCGGGGTTTTCTTCTGCGGGTCGGTTAGGAACCCGGCCTTGGTCAGGGCCGAGTGGTCGGCATAGCTCTGGAAGTAACCATGGGCGCCAGTTCCGCGGGCGTGGACGATGCGTTCGGGAATCCGCTCATGGTCAAAGTGCGTGATTTTCTCACGCATGATGAAGTCTTCCAGCAGCGAAGGCCCACGTGCGCCGACCTTCAGAGTGTTCTGGTTGTCGGCGATTTTCACGCCCTGGTTGGTGCGCAGGGCCTGGCCGGTGGCGTCGGAACGGAAGCGCTCCAGGCTCTGCAACTTGGCGTTGGTGTTGGCGCGGTCAGCGGTGTCGGTGCCCGCTAGCTCGCTCTTGGGCGGCGGGGCTGGTTTTTTCGTGCTCATCAGACAAAAACTCCTCGTTTGCGGGCCGCAACCATGGCGGCGCTGGGGGCAAAAACCCGGGCACGGCACCCGGGAGTTTCGAGTTGCTTAAGTAATGACTGGTGGTTGTAGGCGCCGTTCCTTTTTTATGACCTTTGCTCGCGTTATTGCCAAATCGTTGGTTCATTGCGAAATAAATGCTAAGAACCTCTATACGGACAGGCTAAAATGCGCGCCCGGCTTACCGCTGCCCCTTTTCTAACGCGCCCCACAAGGTTCGCTACGTGATCGAGTTTCAAAACATCCACAAAACCTACCGGGTTTCCGGCAAGGATATTCCCGCCCTGCACCCGACGAATTTGCGGGTGGAGAACGGTCAGGTCTTCGGCCTGATCGGCCATTCCGGTGCAGGAAAAAGCACCCTGCTGCGTCTGATAAACCGTCTGGAAGAGCCAAGCGGCGGCATCATCACGGTGGACGGTGAAGAAGTCACCGCCCTCGACGCCAAAGGCCTACGCCGCTTCCGCCAGCAGGTCGGGATGATTTTCCAACACTTCAACCTGTTGGCCTCCAAGACCGTGGCCGACAACGTCGCGCTGCCGCTGACCCTGGCCGGCGAACTGTCGCGCAGCGAGATCGAGCGCCGCGTCGCCGAGTTGCTGGCCCGGGTAGGCCTGCAGGACCACGCCAAGAAGTACCCGGCGCAGTTGTCCGGCGGCCAGAAGCAAAGGGTCGGCATCGCCCGCGCCCTGGCCACCAAGCCGAAAATCCTGCTGTGCGACGAAGCCACTAGCGCCCTTGACCCGCAAACCACGGCGTCTGTCCTGCAATTGCTGGCCGAGATCAACCGCGAACTGAACCTGACCATCGTGCTGATTACCCATGAAATGGACGTGATCCGCCGGGTTTGCGACCAAGTCGCGGTGATGGATGCTGGCGTGATCGTCGAGCAGGGTTCGGTGGCCGACGTGTTCCTGCACCCCAAGCACCCGACCACCAAGCGTTTTGTCCAGGAAGCTGAGCAGATCGACGAAAGCGAGCAACGCGACGACTTCGCCCACGTGCCGGGCCGCATCGTACGTCTGACCTTCCAGGGCGACGCGACCTACGCACCATTGCTGGGCACCGTCGCCCGCGAAACGGGGGTGGACTACAGCATCCTCGCCGGCCGTATCGACCGCATCAAAGACACGCCTTACGGCCAACTGACCCTGGCCATCACCGGCGGTGACATGGAAGCGGCCTTTGCCCGCTTCACCGCGGCCGATGTCCACATGGAGGTGCTGCGCTGATGGAAGCGTTTGTGAGTTTCTTCGCCAATATCGACTGGTACGAAATCTGGCTCGCCACCGGCGACACCCTGATGATGCTCGGCGGCTCGCTGCTGTTCACCGTCCTGCTGGGCCTGCCCCTGGGCGTACTGCTGTTTTTGTGCAGCCCGCGCCAACTGCTGGAGCAAAAAAGCCTCTACGCCCTGCTGTCGCTGATCGTGAACATCCTGCGCTCGCTGCCGTTCATCATCCTGTTGATCGTGATGATTCCGTTCACGGTGCTCATCACCGGCACGTCGCTGGGTGTGGCGGGCGCGATTCCACCCCTGGTGGTCGGCGCCACGCCGTTCTTCGCGCGGCTGGTGGAAACCGCCCTGCGGGAAGTGGATCGCGGCATCATTGAAGCGACTCAGTCCATGGGCGCCACCACACGGCAGATCATCACCAACGCGCTGCTGCCCGAGGCTCGCCCCGGCATCTTCGCGGCGATTACGGTGACAGCGATCACGCTGGTTTCCTACACGGCAATGGCCGGTGTGGTCGGCGCCGGTGGCCTGGGCGACCTGGCGATCCGCTTCGGCTACCAGCGCTTCCAAACCGATGTGATGGTGGTCACCGTGGTGCTGTTGCTGGTGCTGGTCCAAGTTCTGCAAACCGTCGGCGATAAGCTGGTGGTGCACTTTTCCCGAAAATAAAGACAACCGCCGGTTTGGCCGGACCTGTCTGAACAAGGAGTCTGCTGGATGAAAAAACTACTCGTCGCATTCGCTGCCGTTGCAGCCTTTTCCGCTCAGGCCGCCGAGACCCTGACCGTGGCCGCCACACCGGTGCCCCACGCCGAGATTCTCAACTTCCTCAAACCGGCCCTGGAAAAAGAAGGCGTGACCCTCAAGGTCAAGGAGTTCACCGACTACGTGCAGCCCAACGTGCAAGTGGCCGAAAAACGCCTGGACGCCAACTTCTTCCAGCACCAGCCGTACCTGGATGAGTTCAACAAGGCCAAGGGCACTCACTTGGTGAGCGTGGCTGGTGTGCACCTGGAGCCCCTGGGCGCCTACTCCAGCAAATTCAAAAAACTGGCCGAACTGCCAAGCGGCGCCACCGTGGTGATCCCCAACGACGCCACCAACGGCGGCCGCGCCTTGCTGCTGCTGGATAAGGCTGGCGTGATTAAGTTGAAGGACGCCACGAACATCCTGGCGACCATCAAAGACATCACCGTGAACGAAAAAGGCCTCAAGTTCCGCGAACTGGAAGCCGCCACCATCCCACGCGTGCTGACCCAGGTTGACCTGGCGCTCATCAACACCAACTACGCGCTGGAAGCCAAGCTCGACCCGGCCAAGGACGCCCTGGTGATCGAAGGCAAAGACTCGCCTTACGTGAACATCCTGGTGGCCCGCCCGGACAACAAGGACAGCGAGGCCATGAAGAAGCTGGTCACCGCGCTGCATAGCCCGGAAGTAAAAGCCTTCATCTTGGAAAAATACAAAGGCGCGGTCGTGCCGGCGTTCTGATTGCTGCGTTAACACGAAAAAAGGGGGCGCATCGATTGCGCCCCCTTTTTTGCGCAACGGCCCAGGCTTAAGGGCGTTTGAGCAGTTCCGGCAACTGGGCCACCAGTTTCTGGTTGTTCAACGGCGCGCGAATGAAGCCGCGCTGGGTGCCGTCCGGGCCGATCACGGCGAGGTTGCCGCTATGGTCCACCGTGTAGTTGGGCTTGTTGATGTCGGCCGGGATGAACGGGATGCTTACCGCGTTAGCGACCTTCTGCACATCCTCCACGTTAGCGCCGGTCAGCCCCACGAACTGCGGGTCGAAGTAGCCCAGGTATTGCTTGAGCTGCGTGGGGTTGTCGCGGTTGGGGTCGACGCTGACCAGCACGATTTGCAGGTTGTCCACCGCCTCCTTGGGCAGCTCGCTCTTGATCTGGCGCAGTTGGGCCAAGGTGGTGGGGCAGATGTCCGGGCAAAAGGTGTAGCCGAAGAACAACAGGCTCCATTTGCCCTTGAGTTCATTGACCGTGACGCTCTGGCCTTCCTGGTTGGTCATCTGCACATCCGGCAGGTTGCGGCTTTGCGGCAGCAGGATGATGCCGGCGTCGATCAGCGCGGTGGGGTCGCCCTGGCCCTTGCCCGTGAGCACTTTATTGACGGTCAGGCCCATGACCAGGGCCACCAGGGCGACGAGGATGAAAACGGTTTTCTGAGTTCGAGTCATAGGTTCAACACTAGGTAGTGGTCTACGAGCAGGGCGATAAACAGCAGGAACAAGTAGTAGATAGAGTACTTGAAGGTGTTGATCGCCGCGTGCGGCCGACCGCCACGGTACAACACCCAGGCCCAATGCAGAAACTTCGCGCCCAGGCCCAGGGCACACAGCAGATAGAGCATGCCGCTCATGCGGATCACGTAGGGCATCAGGCTCACGGCCAGCAGCACGCAGGTGTACAGCAGGATATGCACCTTGGTGTAGTGCTCGCCGTGGGTCACCGGCAGCATCGGGATGTCAGCCTTGGCGTATTCCTCCTTGCGGTGGATGGCCAGGGCCCAGAAGTGCGGCGGCGTCCAGGCGAAGATAATCAGCACCAGCAACAGCGGTTCGGCGCTGATGTGCCCGGTCACTGCCACCCAGCCCAGCAGCGGCGGCGCGGCCCCGGCCAGGCCCCCGATGACGATGTTCTGCGGCGTGGCACGCTTGAGAAACCCGGTGTAGACCACCGCGTAGCCGAGCAACGAGGCCAGGGTCAGCCAGGCTGCCAACGGGTTGGTGAACGCCAGCAGCAAGGCTAGCCCCAGCACCGCCAGGGCCATGGCAAAGGTCAGCGCGGCGGCGGGCGACACCCGGCCCTCGGCCAGGGGCCGCTTGTGGGTGCGCGCCATCACGGCATCGATGCGCCGGTCCACCACGTGGTTGACCGCCGCCGCGCCGCCAGCACACAGGGCGATGCCCAGGTTACCGAACACCAGCACCGTCCACGGCACCCCGGCGCGGGTGGCCAGGAACATGCCGACCAACGAGGTGATGAGCATCAGCACCACCACTTTGGGTTTGGTCAGCTCCAGGTAGTCGCGCCAGATCGCCTGGCTGTGACGTTCGCCGATCAAGGTCGCCATGGCATCTCTCCTTTGATTGTGATGAGGCCGTTGGCCTGTTTGCGTGGGCTGAGCCGCCAACCCGTGAATGCCGGGCGCCGCACCCGCACCAGGCTGGTGCGTGCGTGGTAATTGACCAGCACCAGGGTCAGCAGCAGCGCCGCCCCCCCGGCGTTGTGGGCCACTGCCACCGGCAGCGGCAGGTGAAACAGCACATTGCTGATGCCTAGGCCGACCTGCGCCGCCAACGCCACCAGCACCAGGGCGGCCAGGCGCGTCATGCCCACCGCGCGCAACTGCCACGCCAGGCCCAGCAACACCAGGGTCACCAGCAACGCACCGATGCGGTGGGTGACGTGGATGGCGGTGCGCGCCTCGCTGTCGAGTTGGCCGCCCAGGTAATTGGGGCCGATGTGCTGGGTGAGGTGAAAGCCGTTGGCAAAATCCGCCGGGGGCAACCATTGCCCGTGGCAGGTGGGGAAGTCGATGCACGCCACCGCCGCGTAGTTGGAACTGACCCAACCGCCCAGGGCGATTTGCCCGATCACCAACAACAGCCCTGCCGTCGCCCAATGCTGCAGGCGCCGAGGCACGGTCAGGGCCGGCAGCACGCCGGAGAGGCGCAAGGTCAGCAAAAACAGCAGGCTCAAGGTGGCGAAGCCGCCGAGCAAATGGCCGGTGACCACTTGCGGCCAGAGTTTTAGGGTCACCGTCCACATGCCGAACGCGGCTTGGGCAATCACCACCGCCAACACGAACAGCGGCAGTTTCAGCGGTTGCTCCGGCCGGTGCCGATGGCGATAGGCCCGCGCCGCTAAAAGCAGAATCACCAGCCCCAGGGAGCCGGCGAAATAGCGGTGGACCATTTCGTTCCAGCCCTTGTGGGCCTCCACCGGGGTGTCGGGAAAGTGCAGCTCGGCATGGGCCAACTGGGCTTCGCTCTTGGGCACGCTGATAAAGCCGTAGCAGCCGGGCCAGTCAGGGCAGCCGAGGCCGGCGTGGGTCAGGCGGGTGTAGGCGCCCAGCAGCACGACCACCAGCGCCAGCAAGGTGGCAAACAACGCGAGGCGAAATCCAGGTTTGGCCATGACGATGCCCTTATCCGATGTTCGACAGTTTCAGCAGGTGGCGCAGGTCGTTGAGCAGCGCCTTGCCCTTGATCGTGGCGTCGTAGCGCAGCACCAGGTTGCCGTGGGGGTCGACGATCCACAGGCGCGGCCCCTGCTCGGCACCCGCGCCCTTGAGGTAAGCCGCGCGGTCCAGCGGGTAGCGCTGTAATTGCGGGTATTCGCGCTGCAACTGGGCGTCATAGGCCGCGGCCACCGGGGCGGCGCTGGCCAGGGCATGGCTGGCGCGCGAGGCATCGCGGCCCAGGCCGATCTGGATCTGCCGCGCCAGGTACACCAGTTGCTGGCAATCGGCGGCGCAGGCATCGGGCGCGGTCACCAGTATTTGCCAGCGCTGCTCCTGGGCGGGCACGCCGATGTCGGCGCGGGTCTGGCCGTTGCCGATCAGCTCGCCGTGGTAGCTGCGGCTTTGCGGCACCCAGAACTGCAATTTGTACATGCCGGTGGCCAGCACCATCGGGCCGATCACCAGCGCCAGGATCAGGATCAGTTGCAGGCGCCCGCGCGCGCGGCTGCGCGGGGCTTGCGTGTCAGACGTGTTGGGTGGATTCATGGCCGCTCCCATGGTGTTTCTCCCTTGCGTTGTGCCATCCGAGGTAGAGGTAAAGTGCCAGCAGCGCCAGCGCCATGGCGAACCACTGCACGGCATAGCCCAGGTGTTTTTCCGGCCCCATGGCCACCACCGGCCAGTCCGTGCGGTAGGTGCCCGGGCCGCTTTCGGCGCGCAGTTGCCAGGCAACGCCCTCGCGGCCCAACTCGGTCCAGAGCGCGGGCGGGGCCACTGCGGTTATCAGGCGAGGCCACGTGGCGTTGGCCGGGTCGGCGTGCAATTGGAAGGTGGCGCCCGGCGCGACATAGACCCAGGCATTGATAGCCAGGGCCTGGGCCGGGGTGCTGAATTGGGGTGGCGTACGCCGATCCGGCCAGGGCAACCAGCCACGGTTGAGCAACACCCATTGGCCACTGGCCTGGTCGAGGAAGGGTTGCAGCAGTTCGACGCCGACCTTGCCGTCGCGGGTGCTGTTGTCCAACAGCAGGCTGTGGCGGGCGTCGAACTGGCCGTGCAGGCGCACGCGGCGAAAGGCCGGGTCAGCAGGCTGCACCTGGCTCAGCGCCACAGGCGTGGCGGCGCGGCGCTCGGCGTAGCTGTCGAGCAGCAGGCGTTTTTGCTCGCCCCGGCCCAATTGCCAGAAGCCGAGAAACACCAACAGCGGTAACAGCGCCAGCACCACCAAGGTCGGCACCACGCCTGGGCGAAAAGTCTTCATGGCGTTGCCGCACACGTAGAAAGCGGACTAGCTTTACTCCATTGCATCCCGTCCCCCTGGAGTCCCCACCATGCTCAAAGCAGCCATCGTCCTGATGCTGATTGCCACGGTTGTCAGCCTGTTCAGCGGCTTGTTCTTCTTGGTCAGGGACGACAGCAGTTCCAAACGCCTGCTGACGGCCTTGATGGTTCGTGTCGGCCTGGCCACCGTCACCGTCGGCCTGATCGCCTGGGGTTTCTACAGCGGCCAACTGGTGAGCCACGCGCCCTGGTAAGCGGCGCGTCAGAGCACGTAGACGAAAACAAACAAACCGATCCACACCACATCGACAAAGTGCCAGTACCAACTGGCGGCTTCAAAACCGAACTGGTGCTCGTTATTGAAGTGCCCGCGCATCACCCGCATCAGCATCACGAACAGGATGACGGTGCCGATGGTCACGTGGGCCCCGTGGAACCCAGTGAGCATGAAGAACGTCGCGCCGTACACGCCCGAACCCAGGGTCAGCCCCAGCTCTTTGTAGGCGTGGATGTACTCTTCGGCCTGAAAACCGAGGAAGGCACAGCCCAACAGCACGGTGAGGGCCAGCCAGATTTTCAGTGCGCCGCGATGGCCTTTTTTCAAGGCGTGGTGGGCGATGGTGATGGTCACGCTGGAGCTGACCAGCAACACCGTATTGAGCAGCGGCAAGCCCCAAGGGCTGATGATGCCCTTGGGCGCGGGGTAGAGTTTCGGGTCCGGGGTGTTGAGCAGTGGCCAGGTGAACTCGAAACCGGGCCACAGCATGTTGGCCAGGCCCTTGGCGCCATCGCCGCCCAGCCATGGGCCGGACAGGTGCCGTACATAAAACAGCGCGCCGAAGAAGGCGATGAAGAACATCACTTCGGAAAAGATGAACCAGGTCATGCCCCAGCGAAACGAACGGTCCATCTGCGGGCTGTAGAGCCCGGCGTGGCTTTCTTTGATGACCGCGCCGAACCAGCCGAACAACATGTACGCCAGCACCAGGCTGCCGGCGAAAAATACCCAAGGGCCGTGGGAATCGGCGCGGGCGGCCTTGAGGTCGTTGAACCAGATGCCCAGGCCCACCACCGTGACCAGCATGCCGACCGTGGCGATGATCGGCCATTTACTCTGGGCCGGAACGTAGTACGTCTCGTGAGTTGCCATCTTATTGTTCTCCTTATCGGGCACGCTTGGACTCGCCGGGGTCAGTTGGTCGCGACCGGCGGGTGGCGAGCGGTGATATCGAACAGCGTGTAAGCCAGCGTCAGGTGTTTGACTTGCTTGGGCATGTCGCGGTCAACGATGAAACGCACCGGCATCTCGATGCGCTCCCCCGGTTGCAGAATCTGCTGGGTGAAGCAGAAGCACTCGGTCTTGTGGAAATACATTGCCGCCTCGGCCGGGGAAATGCTGGGGATGGCCTGGGCCGTCATCGGGCGGTTGGTCGGGTTGTGCGCCACGAACACCATCTCGTTCACCGCCCCGGGGTTGACCAACAGTTCATCGGCCTTGGAGTGAAACTCCCAGACCATGTCCACGGCATTGGTGGACAGGAACTGCACCCGCACCTGGCGCGACAGGTCGCTCACCTGCTCGCCCTCGTACTGCCCGGCGGTTTTGCCATTGATGCCGAACGCGGCGCACATCACGTCGTAGATCGGCACCAGGGCAAAGCCGAAGGCAAACATGGCCACCACCAGGATCAGCAGGCGGGTAACCAGGCGTTTGTTGGTGGCGGGTTCAGCCATGGCGCCCACCGTGTATACCTAAAACAACTGTGGGAGCGAACTTGCTCGCGATAAGCGCATCACCGTGAATATCGCTGTCGCGCAGTCTGTCATCGCGAGCAGGCTCGCTCCCACATGGGAACTCCAAACCCCGAATATTCATTTCACCTCCGGCGGCGTGGTGAAGGTGTGGTAGGGCGCGGGCGACGGAATGCTCCACTCCAGCCCCTCGGCACCGTCCCACGGCTTGGCCGGGGCGGGTGCGCCGCCACGGATGCACTTGATAACGATGAACAGGAACAGGAACTGGGTAGCGCCGAAGGTGAAGGCGCCAATGGAGGACACCATGTTGAAGTCGGCAAATTGCAGGTTGTAGTCCGGGATGCGGCGCGGCATGCCCGCCAACCCCACGAAGTGCATCGGGAAGAACGCCATGTTCATGCCCACGAAGGACAACCAGAAATGCAGCTTGCCCAGGGTTTCGTCGTACATATGGCCGGTCCACTTCGGCAGCCAGTAGTAGGCCGAGGCGAAGATCCCGAAGATCGCCCCCGGCACCAGCACGTAGTGGAAATGCGCCACCACGAAGTAGGTGTCGTGGTACTGGAAGTCTGCCGGGGCGATGGCCAGCATCAGCCCGGAGAACCCGCCGATGGTGAACAGGATCACGAACGCCACGGCGAACAGCATGGGCGTCTCGAAGGTCAGCGAGCCTTGCCACATGGTGCTGGCCCAGTTGAACACCTTGACCCCGGTGGGCACCGCGATCAGCAGGGTCGCGTACATGAAGAACAACTCGCCCACCAGCGGAATGCCCACCACGAACATGTGGTGCGCCCAGACAATGAACGACAGGAACGCAATGCTCGCCGTGGCGTAGACCATTGAGGTGTAGCCAAACAGCGGCTTGCGCGAAAAGGTCGGGATGATCGAGCTGACGGCGCCGAACGCCGGCAGGATCATGATGTACACCTCGGGGTGGCCGAAGAACCAGAACACGTGCTGGAACAGCACCGGGTCGCCGCCGCCCGCCGCGCTGAAGAAACTGGTGCCGAAGTGGATGTCCATCAGCATCATCGTCACGCAACCGGCCAGCACCGGCATCACCGCGATCAGCAGGAACGCGGTAATCAGCCAGGTCCAGACGAACAGCGGCATTTTCATCAGCGTCATACCGGGGGCGCGCAGGTTGAGGATGGTGGCGATCACGTTGATCGCGCCCATGATCGAGCTGATGCCCATCAGGTGAATGGCGAAGATGAAAAAGGTCACGCTTTCCGGCGCGTAAGTGGTCGAGAGCGGGGCATAGAAGGTCCAGCCAAAATTCGGCCCGCCGCCAGGGGAAAACAGCGTCGAGACCAACAACAGGAACGCCGCCGGCAGCAGCCAGAAGCTGAAGTTGTTCATCCGCGGCAGGGCCATGTCCGGCGCGCCGATCATCAGCGGGATCATCCAGTTGGCTAGGCCGACGAACGCCGGCATCACCGCGCCAAAGACCATAATCAGCCCGTGCATGGTGGTCATCTGGTTGAAGAATTCCGGCTGCACGATCTGCAGGCCCGGCTGGAACAGCTCGGCACGGATCACCATGGCGAACGAGCCGCCGAGCAGGAACATCGCGAAGCTGAACCACAGGTACATGGTCCCGATGTCTTTGTGGTTGGTGGTCAGCACCCAACGCATCAGGCCTTTGGCGGGGCCGTGGGCGTGGTCACCGGCATGGCCGTGGTCATCGATCACTGCGCTCATGTCCTTTCTCCTGCAAAGAAGTGGGCGAGGCGGTCATGGGCGCATCGCCGCGACCGTGGGCGGGGGCCTGCATTGGGCGCGCTCATTTGTTTTCAGCCTCTTTGAGGGCCAGCACATCCTTAGGCGTAACCATGTCGCCCTTGTTGTTGCCCCACGCATTACGCTCGTAGGTAACGACCGCAGCGATATCGACTTCCGACAGTTGCTTGCCGAACGCGGCCATCGCGGTGCCCGGTTTGCCGTGGTAGACGATGCCCAGGTGCTCGGCCGCAGGGCCGGTGGCGATTTTCGAACCCTTGAGCGCCGGGAACATCGGCGGCAGGCCCTGGCCCTCGGCCTGGTGACAGGCCACGCAGGTGGTGTGGTAGACCTTGTCGCCACGGGCCACCAGCTCTTCGAGCGTCCACTCTTTGGAGGTCAGTTCCTTGAGCTTGGCCGCCTCGGCCTTGCGCTCGCCGAGCCAGGCGTCGTAGTCAGCCTTGGACTTGACCTCGACCACGATGGGCATGAAGCCGTGGTCCTTGCCGCACAACTCCGCGCATTGGCCACGGTACAGGCCGGGTTTTTCAACGCGGGTCCAGGCCTCGTTGACGAAGCCGGGAATGGCATCGCGCTTGACCGCAAAGGCCGGCACCCACCAGGAGTGGATCACATCCGCCGCCGTCACCAGAAAGCGCACCTTGGCCCCCACCGGCAACACCAGCGGCTGGTCGACTTCCAGCAGGTAGTGCTCGCCCTTGGTGGCCTTGTTGTGGATTTGCTCGGCGGGCGTGGCCAGGTTGCTGAAGAACTCGACGTCCTGGCCCAGGTATTTGTAATGCCACTTCCACTGATAGCCGGTGACCTGGATGTCCACATCCGATTCCGAGCTGTCGTAGATATTGATTAACGTCTTGGTGGCGGGAATGGCCATGGCCACCAGGATCAGGAAAGGTACGACGGTCCACAGAATCTCGACCGTGGTGCTCTCGTGAAACTTGGCCGGTACCTGGCCGGTGGAGCGGCGGTGGACCATCATCGACCAGAACATGGCACCGAAGACGATGATGCCAATCACCACACAGATCCAGAAAATGGTCATGTGCAGGTCGAAGACCGCGTTACTCACCTCAGTGGCCCCTGGCGTCATATTCACCGTCCAGGCGGCTTGCGCCTGGCTGAATACTGACCACAACACAAGGCCCATCCAAACATGTGGATGTCGCGTCATTGCGGGTTCCCCTTATCGTTCTTGTTATCCCGTCAGGCGTTACACCTGCGGCCAAGGGAGCGGCTCAGATACTGCAAATCACCGCCAAGCCTTGCCTGCACAGCAGTCGGGCGTCATCAGCTAATCGCGTACAGAAGCGAGTATAGACAGCGACCGGGACCTCGCAACGCGATGGCGTAAAACAGCTGATACAAATGCAATGGACCCGGTAGGCCCAATGAATGAAGGGAGATAACGGACGAATGGTGGCATTTCGATATAACGGCAGAGCATAACCGTGAAATAATTATGACAAAGCCGTCTTAGTAAGTTTTGTAAGCAAGCTAACTTATGTCTTCCCTCATCAACTGCCTTCGCTTCCTGGAGTTTTCATGAACACCGCCGCATTGCGCGAGCAGATCCAACGTGCCCACCAACATGAGACCCAAACCGGTCAACTTGCGCGCCAGTTGGAAACCCAATTACCGCACCTGCACTCGGCCATCCAACTGCCGCAGGCCAACGCCAAAGGCGCGATGACCGGTTTTGTCACCGCCTATATCGACCAAGTGCCCGACCTGCTGGACGCCGCCAATGGCGTGGCGCGCGAGGCTGGCATCGAGTCGCAGATCAAGCCGGTACTGAAGATCGCCGAGCAGTTCTTCCTCCAGCCCCTGAAAATCATGGACGGCCACGTCGGCCTCGCTGGCCTGCTGGATGAAGCCTACCTGGCCCATCGCCTGGTAGAAGAAGTCAACGACCTGTACATCAAGCACTTCGGCCAACCGCTGATCCCCCTGGACATGACGGTTGCCAACCTGATCGCCCATCAATTGATCGGCGAAGCCTTTGCCAACCAGTTGGACGAGGCGGTACACCACGCCGTGGACGAAATGCTCAACGAAGAGAGCTTCGCCCTGGAGTCGGTCGAGGCCTACCGCGACAAGCTCGCCAGCCCCGACACCGGTGCCGCGTGGAAGCGCTGGCCATGCCTGTCGCGCCAACTGGGCGTGGTCCTGGAGCTGGACCCGCCCGCCTGATGCCACCGTAGCCATTGGCGCGGCCTCGGGTCGCGCCAACCCGCTATGCCCGCACGCCCACACCGGTGGTTGTGCGCAAACGCCCCTCTAGCCGCCGCTTCAAGCCCCGCGCCTCAATCAGCAGTGTCGAGCCTTTGGCCGCGTTGGCCCGTGCCCATTCCTCCAGCAACTCCAGGCACGCATGATCGATGTAGCTCAAATGGCCCAACGGCACATGCACCCTCGCCCCGGGCGGGATCTGCGCCAACACCCGGGTCAGGGCCGGAACCTTGAGAAAGGTCGCTGCGCCGGATAGGCGCAACTCCATCTCACCGGCCATTGGCAGGTCCACCAGGCTGATTTTCAAGCGCGAAGCCTTCCAGGCCAATTTCGCCAGCGTCAGGCCGAAGCCGATCAGCACCCCGGTCAATAGGTCGGTAAAGATGATCGCCAGCGCCGTGGCGCCGTAGGTCAGCATCGGCATGCGGCCATAGCGGCCCAAGCCGCGGAACACTTTCAGGTCCACCAATTTGCACCCGGTGTACACCAACACCCCGGCCAGGCTGGCTACCGGGATGCTTTGCAGCACGCTGGACAGCAACAACACGAAGGTCAGCAACCAGGCACCATGAAAGATCGTCGATAACCGCGTGCTGGCACCGGCCTGCACATTCGCCGAACTGCGCACGATCACCCCGGTCATCGGCAACGCGCCGAGCACGCCGCACAGCATATTGCCCACGCCTTGGGCGCAGAGCTCACGATCGAAATCCGAGCGCGGGCCACTGTGCATACGATCGACCGCCGCAGCCGACAACAGCGTTTCGGCACTGGCGATAAACGCTACGGCAAACGCGGCGACCAACAGGTCCGGGTTGGCCAGGTTGAGCAAGTCCGCCGGGCGCAGCCAATCGATAGCCTCGGCCAGATTGGCCGGCACCTCCACCCGCCGCACCTGCAACGCCAGCAGCAGGCTCGCCGCCGTGGTCACGCCCACACCCAGCAGAGCACCCGGCACAAAGCGCAGCGCCTGGGGCCGCCATTTATCCCACAGCCACATCACCGCAATCGTCGACAACCCTAACAACCCGGCTTGCCAGCCCAAGCCACTTCCAAGGGTCGGCCACGCCTCAGCCAGGGCGCCCGGGAACCCCGCCAAGTTATCCAACCCGGAAGGCTTGGGCACACCATCGAGCATCACATGCACCTGGGACAGCACGATCAGCACACCAATCCCGGCCAACATCCCGTACACCACCGCTGGCGCCGTCACCCGGAACCAGCAGCCCAGGCGAAAGCGCCCGGCCAGCAATTGCAGCAACCCCGCCAGCAGCAGGATCGGCCCCAGCATCGCCACGCCATGCTGGCGCACCAGCTCGAACACCAACACCGCCAGCCCCGCGGCCGGGCCACTGACCTGCAACGGCGACCCGGCCAGCCAACCCACCACCAAGCCGCCGACGATCCCGGTAATCAGGCCCTTGGCCGGTGGCATACCAGACGCGATGGCAATGCCCATGCACAAGGGCAGGGCTACCAGAAACACCACTACCGAAGCCAACAGCTCCCGTGGCAAAACCGCTTTGAACGCACCCATAAAAAGGCTCCCGAACATTTCTTCAGGCGTGGCGAAGCCGACCGCTAAAACAGCAGTCCAGGCTAAGCCAGGCAGGAACTAAGGAAGATCTAGAAGCGCGCTTTGGGCGTCGCTACAGGTATCGGATGGCTGCCATCGAGCGGCAGGAAGCAGCCTTTGTCGGCATCGTAGGCTTTGATTTCGCTGGTCTCGATGCTGTAGACCCAACCATGGATAAACAGATGACCGTTGGCCATGCGCGAGGCCACCGAAGGGTGAGTGCGCAAGTGCTGGAGTTGGGCGATGACGTTCTCCTCGGTCAACACATGCATGCTTTCGTTTTCATCGGCGCAATTGCAGTTTTCCTGAACCATGGTCTTGGCGACTTCAGCGTGGCGCAGCCAGGCTTTGACCGTAGGCATTTTCTCCAGGCTTTGTGGGTTGAGCACCGCCCGCATCGCGCCGCAATCGGAGTGGCCGCAAATGATGATGTGCTGCACGCCCAAGGCCAGCACCGCGTATTCGATGGCAGTCGAAACGCCGCCGTTCATCTGCCCGTAGGGCGGCACGACATTGCCCACGTTACGGGTCACGAACAGATCCCCCGGGGCACTTTGGGTAATCAGCTCAGGCACGATGCGCGAGTCAGCGCAGGCAATGAACATCGCCCTGGGCCGCTGGGCCGTGGCGAGCTTCTTGAAGAGCTCTTCCTGTTCAGGAAAGACCTCATGATGAAAGTGCAGAAAACCATCGACGATATGCTGCAACGCTGCATCGGCGCTTTCGGCGTCCGGAAGGACAGAAGCCGACGCAGCCAACGGCTGTTTATCCTTGTCACTCATGATTCATCCTCTTTTATTGACGGATTTTTGGAATCTTCCCGTGTTCACCGGTGCGAAGCCAGCTATTGACTAGAAAATAATCAACTCGCGAAATGCGACTGACCGGTCAGTCGACGAACAACGTACCCGTCGAAACTTAACTAAACCTGAACCAACCGCTCTAGCCTAATGCTTACAGGTTAGCCAAAACGTGACTACGGTTAAGATGCCCAAGCACTTGCAGGAGACCTCCGTAGTCTAGAGCAGCGACATCTGACTGCCCGGTGGGCAAAAGGCATTGCAGTCCAAGTTGAAACCCTCGCGTCGATCCAGCCCCAACCGCTTGAGCGCCTTGGCGAAACGCTGGGCCAGCAAATCGGCGAACGGCCCTTCACCCCGCATCCGCGCGCCAAAACGGCTGTCATACAGTTCACCGCCACGGCTTTGGCGCACCAGGCTCAACACATGGGCCGCCCGCTGCGGGTAGTGGGCGGCCAGCCACGCCTCGAACAGCGGCGCTACCTCCAGCGGCAGGCGCAACATCATGTAGGCCGCGCTCTGCGCGCCCGCACCGTGGGCCTCTTCCAGCAGGCGCTCCAGCTCGCTGTCGTTAATCATCGGAATCATCGGCGAGCACAACACCCCCACCGGCACCCCCGCTTCGCGCAACACCCGGATTGCCCGCAGCCGGGCCTTGGGTGCCGCTGCGCGCGGTTCAAGAATGCGTTTTAGCTCGTCATCGAGTGTGGTCAGGCTAATCATCACCGCCGCCAACCGTTGCTGGGCCATTTCGGCCAAGAGGTCCAGGTCGCGCAGGATTAGCGAACCCTTGGTGACGATGGTGACCGGGTGGCGGTAGCGCAACAGCACTTCCAATGTCTGGCGCGTGATTCGATGTTCGCGTTCGATGGGTTGGTAAGGGTCCGTATTGGAGCCCAAATTGATTGGCGCACATTGATACCCGGGCTTACTTAGCTGCTGCTCCAGCACCTGCGCCGCGTTGGTCTTGGCGATCAACCGGGTTTCAAAATCCAGCCCTGGCGACATGTCCCAATAGGCATGGCTGGGCCTTGCGTAACAGTAAATGCAGCCGTGCTCACAGCCTCGATAGGGGTTGATCGAGCGATCGAAGGGCAAGTCCGGGGAGCTGTTGCGAGTGATGATGGTTTTCGCCGTTTCGATGCGTACCTCGGTGCCCTGGGTCAGCGGGGCTTCCTGATACCAGCCGTCATCCTCGGCCACCGAGTGCCTGGGCGCGAACCGGTTGTGCGGGTTGGTGGCAGTGCCACGACCACGTGGGGGCAAGGGGGTAAGCATCATGCAAATCTCTTGACTGTATAAACGTACAGTAACCGAGCTTTTGCCTCCCTGCCAGTACCGCCGGGCATTTGGCCGAGCGGCGAGGAAAAATAATGAAATACATGGCGGTTCCCGACAAAAAAAACTCATCTAATGTTAGCCAAGCAACAGCCAATACAACTCACCTTGAAGGGAATCAATATGTCTTTCGTTAATTCGCGCGGTATCTTCCTACAGCTTCTTGCACCATCGATTGTTAGCCCGAACGAGGCAGTGGTTTCGATGAAGCTGGGACTAGAAGTTCTCGGTTACAACGAAGAAACCGAAGAGCAAACCCACACACTTGTCGACATAACCGAACTAGCAGCGTTCTCCAATGATGGCGGTAAAACATTCACCCTACGCACGGTCAGGGATATTGACGGTGACGGTGATATTGACGAAGCCGACAAGGAAAAACTCCTAGCACTGGCCAGTGCCTATGCCCGAATTCTTAATCCTTGATATGCACTCGATGAACTCTGCGCAAAATATCGCATCTCGAGTTCCAATGTAACGCAACCACCATAGTTATATTTAGTAATCCAGAGGTACATCAAATGGAAGGTGCAAAAAATCGAGGGGTATTTCTTCAGCGTGTTGATGAAGGAAATGAGACCAAGATCCTCGGCCAGCTTGCGGGTACGGTTTCAACCATAGACGAATCAACACAGCAACCAGCAGATACCTTGACTGAGTCCACGTATTTCACGTTGTCGGTAAAAAATGATGGAGACACACATAATCTTACATACGGCCCCTGGGACGATGTAGATGTAAACTCAGATAACATGATTGATGATCGAGACGAGCAAGCCATGACGGAACTTGCACTGTCCTACTATCACCAAATAACACTAAAGGCGCCACACGGTATATTTCTATACCTCATCAATAGCAACCATACAACACTTCAAGTACTGGTGCAGATTTCGAAAAAAGCCGGAAACCTGCTCACAGACTCCACATCATTTACTGCAATCAGCACTGATGGCGGATCAAGCTTTACCATACCGGACTTTTCTATCGACGTAGATGGAGACAACCAAGCTAACCATGACGATAAAACCAGCATAGAACGGCTGGTATCGGCGTTCACTTCCTTTAAACTTTGAACTTAGGCAAACCTGCCAGGTTGTAATTAAACCTGGCAGGTTTGAATCTATCAGTTGTTTTTTTTCAATTTCGGATTGGGGAAAAACTGCACAGCCTGCACCTTCGCATCCGGCACCTTCAATGCGGTGGTGTTGACCCGCGTGCCCAACTCCTTGGGCACCGACAGGCCCTGTTCGTTGAGCACATCCGAGTAACCGCAGGCGACGCATTCGCGGTGCGGGACATCGTCCTCGCTCCACATCATCAACTTGTCCGACTCGCTACACGCCGGGCAGACCGCTCCGGCGATAAAGCGTTTTTTCGTTATCACTGGCCCTTCACTCATGCTGCTGCGTCCTCGGTCAGGCCGCTATGGCGCAAGAGTGCGTCAATCGACGGCTCGCGGCCGCGGAAATCGACGAACAGCACCATCGGGGCCTGGGAGCCACCGCGCGCCAGGATCGCCTCGCGGAACGCACGGCCAGTCTGCGGGTTAAGCACGCCATCTTCCTCGAACTTGGAAAATGCATCGGCCGACAGCACTTCCGCCCACTTGTAGCTGTAGTAACCCGCCGCGTAACCGCCGGCAAAAATGTGGGCAAAGCTGTTGGGGAAGCGGTTATAGGCCGGCGGGCGCATCACCGAAACCTCGTCGCGTACGCCTTCGAGCACCTGCGCCACGCTACGGCCATCGCCGTGGGTGGCGTGCAGTTCGAAGTCGAACAGCGAGAACTCCAGTTGGCGCACCATCATCAGGCCGGACTGGAAGTTTTTCGCCGCCAGCATCTTTTCCAGCAGGTCTTGGGGCAGCGGTTCGCCGGTCTCGAAGTGACTGGAAATCAGCGCCAGGCCTTCAGGCTCCCAGCACCAGTTCTCCATGAACTGGCTCGGCAGCTCGACCGCATCCCAGGCCACGCCGTTGATGCCCGAGACACCGGCGTGTTCGACGCGGGTCAGCAGGTGGTGCAAGCCATGGCCAAACTCATGGAATAGGGTGGTCACTTCATTGTGGGTCAGCAGCGCAGGCTTGCCGCTGTCAGCCGGGGTGAAGTTACATACCAGGTTCGCCACCGGGCTTTGCAACACGCCCTCCAGGGTGCGGCGGCGGTCGCGGGCGCCGTCCATCCAGGCGCCACCGCGCTTGTTGGCCCGGGCGTAAAGGTCGAAGAAAAAGCGCCCCACGTGCTGGCCGTTTTCCTTGATCTCAAACAGGCGTACATCCGGGTGCCAGGTGTCGAAACCGCTCAGTTCGGTGATTTCGATGCCGTACAGGCGTTGCACGATGGTGAACAGGCCGCCCAACACCTTGTCGATCGGGAAGTAGGCGCGCAGGGTTTCCTGGGCCACGCTGTAGCGCTGTTCGCGCAGTTTTTCGCCGTAGAAACCGCTGTCCCAGCTTTGCAGGTCGGGGCAACCCTGTTCGGCGGCGTAAGCCTTGAGCTGTTCCAGGTCTTGGGCGGCAAATGGCTTGCTGCGCTTGGCCAGGTCACGCAGGAAACTCAACACCTGATCGCTGGAGTCTGCCATTTTGGTGGCCAGGCTCAGTTCGGAAAAACTGGCGAAACCCAGGAGCTTGGCCAATTCCTGACGCAGGTCGAGGATTTCTTCCATCACCGGGCCGTTATCGTTCTGACCGGCATTCGGGCCTTGGTCGGACGCACGGGTGCAGTAGGCGGCGTAGACTTCCTCGCGCAACGCACGGTCCTGGGCGTAGGTCATCACCGCGTAGTAGCACGGGAACTCCAGGTTGATGAGCCAACCGTCGAGCCCTTTGGCCTGGGCCGCCGCGGCCATTTGCGCCTTGGACGAATCGGTCAGGCCGGCCAGCAGCCCTTCGTCGGTGATGTTTTTGCTCCAAGCCTGGGTCGCGTCCAGCAGTTGGTTGGAGAAGCGGCTGCCCAGCTCCGACAACTTACTTTGCACCTCGGCATAGCGCTGTTGCTCGGCGGGCGGCAGGTCGATACCCGACAAGCGGAAGTCACGCAGGGAATGTTCGAGGATGGTTTTCTGCGCCACGTCGAAACCGGCCGCCTGCGGGCTGTTGGCCAGGGCTTCAAAGGCCTGGAACAGCGCACGGTTCTGGCCCATTTCGGTGGAGTAGGCGCTCAGTGCCGGCAAACAAGCCTCGTAGGCTTCGCGCAGCTCGGCGTTGTTGCACACCGCGTTGAGGTGGCTGACCGGGCTCCAAGCGGCGCCGAGGCGGTCATTGAGCTCGTCCATGGCCAATACCAGGCCAGCCCAGGTAGGCTGCTGGCCTTGTGCTTCGAGGATTTGCGCGATGGCAGCGCGGTTGTCAGCCAGGATCTGTTCGATGGCCGGTTGCACATGCTCGGCACGGATCGCCGAAAACGGCGGCAGGTCGTAGGGCTGCAAAAGAGGGTTGTTCACGCTCACGGTGGGCACCTTGGCTGGAAGAAACATCGGGCCATCTTAATTACAATCGACGCCCGCCGCAGCTATAAGCCCCATTAATAAATGTCACTGAGGGAAATTCACTTGGCCATTCGTACCTACCAGAACCGCCGCCCGGCCCTGGCTGAACGCGCCTTTGTCGATCACTCGGCGGTGGTCATCGGCGACGTTGAAATCGGCACAGACAGCTCGGTTTGGCCTTTAACGGTGATCCGCGGCGACATGCACCGCATCCGCATCGGCGCGCGCACCAGCGTGCAGGACGGCTGTGTGTTGCACATTACTCACGCCGGCCCATTCAACCCCGATGGCTTCCCGCTGCTGATCGGTGACGACGTAACCATCGCCCACAAAGTCATGCTCCACGGCTGCACCGTCGGCAGCCGGGTGCTGATCGGCATGGGCAGCATCGTGATGGACGGCGCGGTGGTGGAGGACGACGTCATCATCGGCGCCGGCAGCCTGGTGCCACCGGGCAAACGCCTGGCCAGCGGCTTTCTGTATGTGGGCAGCCCGGTCAAGCAGGCCCGCCCACTGACTGACAAGGAACGTGCCTTTTTCACCTACAGCGCGGCGAACTACGTGAAGCTCAAGGACTTGCACCTGGCCGAAGGTTTCGACCAGGCCTGACCTTGCCTCGCCCTCAATCAGGATTTTCCATGCACTACCAAACCGTTTTGTTCGACCTCGACGGCACCCTCACCGACCCGCGCGAAGGCATCACCCGCTCGATCCAGTTCGCCCTGGCCAACCTGGGCATAGACGAGCCGGACCTGAGCAAGCTCGAACACTTTATCGGCCCGCCCTTGCTGCAAGCCTTTATGCAGTTTTACGACTTCGACGAGGCCAAGGCTTGGGAGGCGGTGAACTTCTACCGTGAGCGTTTCAAGGTCACCGGCCTGTACGAAAACCGTGTGTTCGACGGCGTCACCCCATTGCTGGAGACCCTCAGTGGGCAAGGGCGCCAGCTATATATCGCCACCTCAAAACCCTGGGTGTTCGCCCGGGAAATCGCCCGCCACTTCGACTTCGCCAAACACTTCAAGGTGATCTACGGCAGTGAACTGGACGGCACCCGCACCAACAAGGTCGAATTGCTCGCCCACCTCATGCGCGAAGAAGGCCTCGACCCCGCCCACACCTTGATGATCGGCGACCGCAAACACGACCTGATCGGCGCCAAAACCAATGGCCTGGACGCCGCCGCCGTGGGCTACGGTTTTGGCAGCCACGAAGAGTTGAGCGCCGAACAACCGACTTATCACTTCCAAACCCTGGCCCAATTGCATGAGGCGTTTTTGCCGCGTTAGTGCTCTTGCGGGGGGCTGGCGAATGACAAGGGTGGTGAATGGGTGCGCACCTGCTATTGGCGCGCTGCCGCCAACAAGCCCTCAAGCCGTTGCTGGCGCGCCTGCGCGGGCAGGGCGCCCAGGGTTTGCACTGCACGGTAAAACGCCGGCCAATCGCCCTGGGCCTGCTGGAACAGCGCCGCAAACGCCGGCACCCATTGGTCGTAGAGGCCGAAGGGCAACAAGCGGGCGTTGTTTAGCGGCGCATTAACCCAGGCGTCGTAGCGCTTGGACCCAGCCCATTGGTGCTCGCGCAGGTGCCGGTACTCGCGGCGCAGGCGCTCGAATTCGGCGGCCTTGCCCTGGCGCATGGCTTCGGCGGACAGGGGCGAGGCGTACAAGCGCTCCAGGCGCGCGCGGCTGTCGAGCACCAACGCAATGAACTGCTCGCGCTGGCGGCCCTGCGCATCGCCGGCCGGCGCCAGGCCCCGGGCCGAGCGCCATTGCCGGGTGCCTTCCTGCTCAACGAAGGAGGCGAAGGACTCATTGAACGACGTGTCGTCTTTCACGTAGACACGCTGATGCGCCAGCTCATGGAAGATCAGCGTGGCCAGGCGTTCGTCGCCCCAACCCAGCATCGAACTAAGGATCGGGTCATTGAACCAGCCCAGGGTGGAATAGGCCTCGACCCCGCCAATCGACACATCCAGCCCTTGTTGGGCAAGCAGCGCCGCCTCGCCCCGGGCGCCGCTCTGGCTGTAATAGCCGCGATAGGCCACGCAACCGGCAATCGGGAAGCAGTGGTTTTGCGGGCTCAGGGAAAACTCCGGCGTGGCGAACACATTCCACACCACAAACGGGCGGCCGATATCGGCGTAGAGCCGGTAGCTCTGGTTATCCGGCAAATGCAGCTGTTCGCTGGCAAAGGCCCGAGCCTTTTGTGATTGCGCCAAGTGCGCGCGCAAGGTCGGGTCGCGGGCCGGGTCGGCGACCACCTCGGCCACCGGCACGCGGGCGTTGAGCAGGCGTAGCTGGCCTTGGGCCAATTGGCCGTAATAGCTCAGGCTGGCGCAGCCGTTGAGCAGCACGGCGGGCAACAAGAGCGCAAATAGCCCAAGGCGTCTGTTTTGCCTTATCAAATTCCAATCTTCCCGTGAGTGGCGCAGCGCACGACTATCGCGCCTGTTTGCCGCTGCGCCAAGTGCACCTTCGTACCCGAGGCGGATCGGCGCTATGCTCAGCCCCTGACCGTCCGGATGCCTGCCATGCGCCTAGCCTTGTTGTTCCTCGCCTGCACCACCCTCACAGCGTGCGTCGCCACGCCACTGCCCGCCGTAAACCCACAGATGGCCTGGGTCGACTTCGCCACCCCATCGCCCGGCGGCAAAGTGCTGATGGCCGATCGCCTGGACAACCAACGGCTGCCGGACGGGCGCTACTTCCAGGTGACGCCGGGGCGCCATGAGCTGACAGTGCGTTTTGACTTTGAAGTCATGGGCGGCGGCATGCTCATGACCACCGAACCGCGCGAGCGCCTGTGCTACATGACCGTGCCGTACGAGCATTTCGAGGCCGGCCAGCGCTATCGGTTGGAGGCCCGTTCACTGGCCTTCACCCCCAGCGCCCGGCTGCTCAACGCCCGGGGCGAGGTCGTCGCCACCGAGCGGGCGATCCACTGCGTGCCCTGAGTGGGCTCAGCGGTCGTTCTTTTGATAGATGATTTTCCGGGTGCCGTTCTCGCAACTGCCGACCACCATGTTCTGGTCGTGTACATCAGCGTTGGGGACGACTTCCAGGGTGTATGAAGCAACGCCTTGCGCCTGGATCTTGGCCTCGATCTCGGCCTTGAGTTCTTCACAAGGTTTAGGTGCAGCCAACGCCGAAGTGCTCAGCGCCAAGCCGATTACCGCCAAAGCAAAACCTTTCATGTGCCAACTCCCTGAATGCGGTGCGCAGGGCCCTGCGCCAAAGCCGCGAAGGCCCATTGCACCACACATGTAAACCCACGGTTACGCGGATCAGCCCACCAGGGTCGCGTCCAGGGTGATTTTGGCGTTCAGCACCTTGGAAACCGGGCAGCCCTCTTTGGCTTTTTTGCTCAGTTCTTCAAATTGCGCCTGGGTGGCGCCGGGGATTTTGGCCTTGAGAATCAAATTCACGGCGGTGATGGCAAAGCCATCGTCGAGCTTGTCCAGCGTGACTTCGGCCTGAGTGTCGATGCTGTCTGCCTTCAGGCCCGCGTCGCCCAGGATCATGGAAAACGCCATGGAAAAGCAGCCCGCATGCGCGGCGCCGATCAGCTCTTCCGGGTTGGTGCCCTTGCCGCCCTCGAAACGTGCCTTGAAACCGTAAGGCGCCTCGCGCAACACACCGGTTTCGGTGGAAATGGAACCGATGCCGGTTTTCAAGTCGCCTGCCCAGTGGGCCGATGCTTTCTTCGTGATGCTCATCGCTGTCTCCTCAGGTTCGGCGCGAAAGATCGCGCCTGTGGGGTTTTGCGTTACTAGGGTTCTGAGGATAGAAGAGCCGCCAAAGTTCACCTCATCAGAAATCGCCACGCATCTGGTAGGTAAATTCGCGTCCGCTATTGAATCTCGGGTATATGCCCACATTGCATGAAGCAGGCTTATCGAAATCGGCAGGTTTTGGCGCGTGACAAAAAACCTGCAAACCCCTCACTGGAGACGCAGGTTTATGAAGCAACTGTCCGATATCAAGTTCTCGACCCTCGACCTGGTGCCCGTGCGCGCCGATGGCAGCCCGGCGCAATCGTTGCGCAACTCCCTGGATCTGGCGCAACACGTCGAGAAGTTCGGCTATCACCGCTTTTGGGTGGCCGAACACCACAACATGGACGGCATCGCCAGCTCCGCCACCTCCGTGCTGCTCGGCTACCTGGCCGGTGGCACCTCGACCATCCGCGTCGGCTCCGGCGGGGTGATGTTGCCCAACCATGCGCCGCTGGTCATCGCCGAACAGTTCGGCACCCTGGAAAGCCTCTACCCCGGGCGAATCGACCTGGGCCTGGGCCGTGCGCCCGGCTCCGACCAAATGACCGCCCGCGCCTTGCGCCGCGAACGTTCGGGCAGCGCCGACGATTTCCCGGACGACGTGGCCGAACTGATGGCGTACCTCGGCCCGCGCACCCCGGAGCAAAAAGTCATCGCCGTGCCGGGTACGGGCACCCACGTGCCGGTGTGGCTGCTGGGTTCGAGCCTGTTCAGCGCCCAACTGGCGGGCGAACGGGGGTTGCCTTACGCCTTCGCCTCACATTTCGCACCGCGCTACATGCACGAAGCCATTCGCGTTTACCGCAACCACTTCAAGCCTTCGGCCGTGTTGGATAAGCCCTACGTGATGCTCGGCATTCCGCTGGTGGCCGCCGACACCGACGAGCAGGCCGATTACCTGGCCACCTCGGTGTACCAACGCATCCTGGCCCTGATGCGGGGCCAAAGCCTGGTGCAGCGCCCACCGGTCAGCACCATGGACGGCTTGTGGTTGCCCCATGAAAAAGAAGCCGTGGCCAGTTTCCTGGGCCTGGCGATGGTCGGCAGCCCGGAAAAAATCCGCGCCAAACTGCAGGTGCTGATCGAACAGACCGGGGCCGATGAACTGATCTTTACCTGCGACTTGTACGAACACGCTGATCGCCTGCATTCCTATGAATTGCTGGCGCAGGTGATGAAGGGGTGATGGCGGTTAGGTGAACCGCAGATGATGGGGGAGCGGGCCGGGCAATGGGCTTGTGGCGGCTGCAATGGCGTCATCGCGGGCAGGCTCGCTCCCACAGCTGAACAGTGGTGTGGGTGGGATGTTCATTCTTCCTTTGTGGGAGCGAGCCTGCTCGCGATGGCGGCACGCAGGCCTCCCACGGGGGTTCAGCACAAGCACTAGCCGCGCTTGTAGACGATCTCTTTAGTGCCCGCCTCGCAGGTGCCGACGACTTTGCCGTCAGCGTCCGCGCCTTTTTCCACGATCTCCAGCGAATAACCCGACGCACCATTGGCATTGATCTTCGCGGCGATTTCGCTTTTCAACTCTTCGCACGGCTTGCCCGCAGCCAGGGCGGTGCCCGCCAGGCTCAACAAACCTACAGCCAGTACAAACTTCTTCATCGATCACATTCCCTGGTCGGATTAAAAAACCTCGGCGGCGGGCCCAATGCCCGCGGCCGGATAGCGCTTTGCCATTCCTATGGCAATCGGCCAGCGTACAAGTTCAGCGCCTCAGCTATTGGCGATGCGAAACCCCACCTTGAGGGTGACCTGAAAATGCGCCGCTCTGCCGTCCTTGATATGGCCGCGGGTTTCGGTCACCTCGAACCATTCCAAGTGCTTGATGCTCTTGCTGGCCTCGGCCAGGGCATTGTTGATGGCGTCTTCGATGCTGGTGGGGGACGACCCTACCAGTTCCACTTTCTTGTAGGTGTGATGGTCTGTCATAGCGATCTCCTTTGGCGTAGGTCAAAGCCTAGCAGCGAATAGGGCGAATACTTGTGACAGGCGTTTCTTCACGAAAGGTCAGAATTTCTGCACTTTCCCAAACCCCTGGAGTCCGAACCTTCACACGCCACTCAACCAATGCAGGAGAGCCACCATGGCCAACACTTCTTTACGCAAAGCCTCATTGCAAAGCATGGAAGCGGAAATCGAGAGTCTGCTCAAATCCCTGGAAAGCCTCAAAGACGATGCCTCCGACGAGTCGCGTAAAACCCTCAAGGCCCTCAAAAGCAACGCCGAGAACGCGCTGAAGCATTCGCGCCACCTGCTCAGCGACGCTTATGAAGAAGTCAAAGTCAAAACCCGCGAAACCGGGATCGCCACCCGCGACTATGCCCAGCAACACCCCTGGACCACTGCCGGTGTCGCGGTCGGTGCCCTGGGCCTGCTGGCCGCTTACTTGATGTGCAAACGCGGCGACTAAGCCTGCTGGCGCAGCTCATTTTTGAGCCACTGCGCCAACTGCCGAGCGCGCCCGTCCGCGGCGCGCTTGGGTAGCCACAACGCCAGTTGCGCCGGGGTTTGGCAAAAACCCCACGGCGCAACCAGGCGCCCGGCGCGCAGGTCCTCGGCCACCAACGGCTCAGGGGCGATCGCCACGCCCAAACCGGCCACCGCCGCTTCCAGCAAGTAGTACAAATGCTCAAACCCCTGCCCGAACTTCAGCGCCCCGGCGTCGAGGTCGCTTTGCCGTGCCCAACTGGGCCAGGCCTGGGGCCGCGAGGTGGTGTGCAGCAATGCCTGGCCGAGCAGGGCACTGGCCGGGGCCTCGCGCAACGCCTCGTAGGCCGCGCAGCGCGGGCTCATCACCGGGCCGATGCGCTCACTGGCCAACTCGTACACCTGCATATCCGCCGGCCACGGCGGCTCGGCGAACACCAAGAGCGCGTCCAGCCCCGGGCGGCGCGGGTCCAGGTCGCCTTCACCGGCCGACAGGTGCAGGCGTAAATCCGGCAAATCGGCGTTCAAGCGCCCCAACCGCGGGATAAACCAGCGCGCCAGCAAGCTACCCGAGCAGCCCAACACAAAGGGCGCATCCGCCGTGCTCTGGCTCAGCTCGGCGCACACCGTGCGCAAGCGCTCGAAGGCCTCGGTGCTGGCATCGCGCAGGCGCACACCGGCATCTGTGAGTTTAAGGCCGCGCCCTTCCTTGACGAAAAGGCCCACCCCCAGGTGCTCCTCCAACGCCTTCAACTGCCGGCTGACGGCACCGTGGGTTACGTGCAGGTGTTCGGCGGCCTTACTCACGCTATTGAGGCGGGCGGTGGCCTCGAAGGCGCGCAGGGCGTTGAGCGGGGGCAGGTCTTGGCGCATGGTAAATGTGAGTTTTCCTGACAGGTTGCGGCGATCTTATCGGTTTTCAGCCCCCGGCGGCAGGGGTAGAGTGAACGCCATTGTCACTTAACGAATGCCCCTGGAGCGCGTCATGACCCAGCCCCATCACCCGCAAAACCTGCGTAACGGCCCCGACGCCAACGGCCTGTTCGGCGACTTCGGCGGCCGCTACGTGGCAGAAACCCTGATGCCGTTGATCCTCGAACTGGCCCGCGAATACGAAGCGGCCAAAGTCGACCCGGCCTTCATTGAAGAATTAGCCTACTTCCAGCGCGACTACGTCGGGCGCCCCAGCCCGCTGTACTTCGCCGAACGCCTGACCGAGTTCTGCGGCGGCGCCAAGATCTACCTCAAGCGCGAAGAGCTCAACCACACCGGCGCCCACAAGATCAACAACTGCATCGGCCAGATCCTGCTGGCGCGGCGCATGGGCAAAAAACGCATCATCGCCGAGACCGGCGCCGGCATGCACGGCGTGGCCACCGCCACCGTGGCCGCGCGGTTCGGCCTCGACTGCGTGATCTACATGGGCACCACCGACATCGAGCGCCAGCAGGCCAACGTGTTCCGCATGAAGCTGCTGGGCGCCACCGTGATCCCGGTGGTGGCCGGCACCGGCACCCTCAAAGACGCCATGAACGAAGCGCTGCGCGACTGGGTGACCAACGTCGACAGCACCTTCTACCTGATTGGCACCGTGGCCGGCCCGCACCCGTACCCGGCCATGGTGCGCGACTTCCAAGCCGTGATCGGCAAGGAAACCCGCGACCAGTTGCAAGCTCAGGAAGGGCGCCTGCCCGACAGCCTGGTGGCGTGCATCGGCGGCGGCTCCAACGCCATGGGCCTGTTCCACCCGTTTTTGGATGACCAGAGCGTGCAAATCATCGGCGTCGAAGCGGCCGGCTACGGCATCGACACCGGCAAGCACGCGGCCAGCCTCAACGGCGGCGTACCCGGCGTGCTGCACGGCAACCGCACCTTTTTGCTGCAAGACGACGACGGCCAGATCATCGACGCCCACTCCATCTCCGCCGGCCTGGACTACCCCGGCATCGGCCCGGAACACGCCTGGTTGCACGATATCGGCCGTGCCGAATACACCTCGGTCACCGACGACGAAGCCCTCGACGCCTTTCACAAATGCTGTCGCCTGGAAGGGATTATTCCCGCACTGGAAAGCGCCCACGCCCTGGCCGAAGTGTTCAAGCGCGCCCCGACCCTGCCCAAGGATCACCTGATGGTGGTCAACCTCTCCGGGCGCGGCGACAAAGACATGCAAACCGTCATGCACCACATGGAACACACCCAGCAGGAGAAACACTGATGAGCCGCCTGCACACCCGCTTCGCCCAGCTCCAGCAACAAAACCGCGCCGCCCTGGTGACCTTCGTCACCGCCGGCGACCCCAACTACGACACCTCGCTGGCCATCCTCAAGGGCCTGCCCGCCGCCGGCGCCGACGTGATCGAGTTGGGCATGCCCTTCACCGACCCCATGGCTGACGGCCCGGCCATCCAACTGGCCAACATCCGCGCCCTGGGCGCCAAGCAGAACCTGGCCAAAACCCTGCAAATGGTGCGCGAGTTCCGCCAGGGCAACAGCGATACGCCCCTGGTGCTGATGGGCTACTTCAACCCCATCCACCACTACGGCGTGCCGCGCTTCATCAGCGAGGCCAAAGAGGCGGGCGTGGACGGTTTGATCGTGGTGGACCTGCCGCCCGAGCATAACGGCGAGCTGTGCGACCCGGCGCAAGCGGCGGGCCTGGACTTTATCCGCCTCACCACCCCGACCACCGACGATGAACGCCTGCCTACCGTGCTCAACGGCAGCTCCGGGTTTGTGTACTACGTCTCGGTGGCGGGCGTGACCGGCGCCGGCGCCGCCACCCTGGAACACGTCGAAGAAGCCGTGGCACGCCTGCGCCGCCACACCGACCTGCCCATCAGCATCGGCTTCGGCATCCGCACCCCCGAGCAAGCCGCCGCCATCGCCCGGTTGGCCGACGGCGTGGTGGTGGGCTCGGCCCTGATCGACCACATCGCCAACGCCACCAGCGACGAACAAGCCGTGGACGGCGTACTGAGCCTGTGCGCCGCACTGGCCCAAGGCGTACGCGGGGCGCGTGGCGCCTAAAGGTGTTAGGCGCTAGCTAAAAAGGGGTTCAGGCACGCTGCCTGAACCCCTTTTTTTATTGAGCAGGCCCCTCATATGGGAGCGAGCCTGCCCGCGATGGCAGCGGCACAGCCAACAACCTCGCCGAATGACACACCCCCATCGCGGGCAGGGCCCGCTCCCACAGGGGCAGCGGTTTTAGCCGTGGCCGTGTTCCACATCCAACACCCGGTTCACCAGCAACTGGCCCAACTCGATCATCTGCTGGATCGCCAGCGCCACATGGCGGCGCGAGCCGTCGAGGTCGAACGCCAAGTCGCAGGCCATGGCATTGGCCGAGGTCAGGGTTTGGTAGGCGTTGGTCAGCAGCGTTTCGGCGTGGGTATCGGGCACCACGCTGAACAGAGTTTCAGGCGGGCACGGGCGCGGGGTGTCGGGGCGCAAGTGAAAATCCAGGGCACGCTCGGCGGCCTCGTGGAAACGCGGGGAATCGGCGGATGCGTAGGGGGAAACGCTGAGGTCTTCGGGCGGGTTGGGGGTGGGTTTGAACATGTTTTAGCTCCGAGTAATTAAGGAGCCAACACCGTTTCGCTTGCTTCGAAAGAGGTGGCGGCTGTGCGCAGGTGTGCAAGACCGGACTCGGAACCCGGCAGGCCCGAAGGCCTCCCACACACAGCCGCCATAACGGTTCGCGAGCATAGAAAAATGCTCGATGAATAGCCATAAGCGATTGTGGGCCGAGTCGGACTTGCACGTCCGTGTCACCGATTGAGCGATGACCGGCGCAGACTAGCCCCCGGTTTTGCCGCCCACAAGTTCACCACCCGCGCCACAACCTGAAGGAAAACTCCCCAAACACCACAAAACCTGTGGGAGCGAGCCTGCCCGCGATGGCAGCGGCACAGCCAACAACCTCGCCGAATGACACACCGCCATCGCAGGCAGGGCCCGCTCCCACAGGGGGTTGTTCGATAGCGGGGCGGGGCTTAGCCGCTCAAAAAACGCTCAAATCCAACGGCCGTATCGCGCCCATCCACACGGCGTAGTCGGTGTGGTCGGCCAGGTCGTCGCCGGTGTTGGGGTGCAAAAACACCACCAGGCCATTACGGTTCAGCGCCAGCCACGGCAGCATCACGCCGATGATTTCGGGGCCGAAGGCCAGTTGGCAGCTCCAGTCCGGGTGCGGGCCCACGGGGCGTTCGTGGAGACGGCCCATGTGCACGTCGAACAGCCCCGTGGCGGTTTCGCACAACTGGCGGGCTTGTTCGAGGGTGTTGGCGTCGTAGTAGATGTGGGCGTGGTAGCCCTTGATCCGTTGCATAGTGCTCTCTGGATGTCAGATTTTTTACCCAGCCGCCACGCTACACCGCGATAGCCGGCAGGGCCATCCCCGCCAGGGTGTCGGCGCGGTGCTCGGCCATCAGCCAATCGACAAAGCTCTGGATCAGCGCCCCGCGCCGTTTACGGGCCGGCAGCACCACGTGGTAGCCAAACCCCGAGGCGGCACTTTCGGCAATCGGCCGGCACAGCAGGCCTTGGGCCAGCAAGTTATCCACCAGGTGACGCCAGCCAATGGCCACGCCCTGGCCACCAATCGCAGCCTGGATCAGCAGCGTGTAGTTGTCGAAACGCAATTGCCCAGGCGCCGGCGCGGCGTGCAGGCCCAAGGCGCGAAACACCCCGGCCCAGTCGAACCAATGGCTGCTGGCTTCACCGCGCAAGTGCAGCAGCGGCAGGTCGGTGAGGCTAGCGGCCGGCAAGGGCAGGGCGCGGCCCTTGAGCAGCAGCGGGCTGCACACCGGGAACACTTCTTCGTTGAACAGCCAATGGCTGTCGCCCTGCTTGAAGCGGCCGTCGCCAAACCACACGGCCACGTCTATGTCGGGGCGCAGCATGGTGTGGTTGCGCTCGCTGGTCACCAGGCTCACGTCCACCTGGGGGTAGGCGGCGTGAAAGCGGTGCAGGCGCGGCATCAGCCAATAGGCGGCAAAGGCAAAGTCGGTGGCCACTTGCAGCACTTCATGCTGGCCCTGATTGCCGATAGCCAGCAAACCAGTGTCGATGTGCTGCAACCCGGCCTGCACGTGCTCCAGCAGCAGCGCGCCGGCGTCGGTCAGTTCGATGCCGCGGTAGATGCGGTCGAACAGGCGTGTGGCCAACTGTTCTTCGAGCCGTTTGATCTGCTGGCTGATGGCCGGTTGGGTGGTGCCCAGCTCCACCGCCGCCGCGGTAAAACTGCGCTGGCGCGCTGCGGCCTCAAAGGCGCGCAGCAGGTCCAGGGATAAATCGCCAAGGGCTTCATACATAAGCTGTGCTTATCCTAGTCATTGCCTTGCGTGGGCTTTACCGCTCAGTGCGCGGGCTACATTCTCGGCCCCAGCACTTTCGCATAACTGCCGACTATGGAATGCCGCGAACCCATGAAGCGCAAGAACATTCTTTTCATCATGGCCGATCAAATGGCCGCGCCCATGCTGCCCTTCTACGGGCCATCGCCCATCAAGCTGCCGAATTTGAGCCGCCTCGCCGCCCAGGGTGTGGTGTTCGACGCCGCGTACTGCAACAGCCCCCTGTGCGCGCCGTCGCGCTTTACCCTGGTCAGCGGCCAGTTGCCGAGCAAGATCGGCGCCTACGACAACGCGGCGGATTTCCCCGCCGATGTACCGACCTATGCCCACTACCTGCGGCGCCTGGGCTACCGCACGGCGCTGTCGGGCAAGATGCACTTTTGCGGCCCCGACCAGTTGCACGGCTACGAACAGCGCCTGACCAGCGACATTTACCCCGCCGACTACGGCTGGGCGGTGAACTGGGACGAGCCGGATGTGCGCCCCACCTGGTACCACAACATGGCCTCGGTGCTGCAGGCCGGCCCGTGCGTGCGCACCAACCAACTGGATTTCGACGAAGAGGTGCTGTTCAAGGCGCGCCAGTATTTGTACGACCATGTGCGCGAGGCCGGCGACCAGCCGTTTTGCCTGACGGTGTCGATGACCCACCCCCACGACCCGTACACCATCCCCAAGGCGTATTGGGATTTGTACCGCGACGATGAAATCCCACTGCCGCACACGCCCCCTCAGGCAGCGCAAGACCCTCATTCCCAACGCTTGCTCAAGGTTTACGACCTATGGGACAAGCCGCTGCCTGTGGATAAGATCCGCGACGCGCGCCGTGCCTATTTTGGTGCGTGCAGCTATATCGACGACAACGTCGGCAAACTCCTGCAAACCCTCGACGAAACCGGGCTGTTGGACGACACCCTGATTGTCTTCTCGGGCGACCATGGCGACATGCTCGGCGAGCGCGGGCTCTGGTACAAAATGCACTGGTTCGAGATGGCCGCCCGCGTGCCGCTGCTGGTGTGGGCGCCGGGGCAATTCGCGGCGGGGCGGGTGCGGGCGGCGGTATCGACTGCCGACCTGCTGCCCACCCTGGTGGAGTTGGCCGGGGGCGAGGTGGCGCCGGGGCTGGCGTTGGATGGCCGCTCGCTGGTGCCGCATTTGCAGGGCGGCAGCGGGCACGACGAGGTGTTCGGCGAGTACATGGCCGAAGGCACCGTGAGCCCGCTGATGATGATCCGCCGGGGCGCCTACAAGTTCATCTACAGCGAGGACGACCCGTGCTTGCTGTTCGACGTGCACAACGACCCCCAGGAACAGGAAGAACTCAGCCAATCGCCGCCACATCGCCCGCTTTTCGACGCTTTTCTCGCCGAGGCGCGGGCCAAGTGGAACATCCCCGCCATCACCGCCCAGGTGCTGGCCAGCCAGCGCCGCCGCCGCTTCGTGGCCCAGGCATTGGCCGTGGGCCAACTCAAGAGCTGGGACCACCAGCCGCTGGTAGACGCCAGCCAGCAGTACATGCGCAACCACATCGACCTCGATGACCTGGAGCGCAAGGCACGTTATCCACAACCCTGCCCACTCCAATAACGTAAGGGGATGCACATGCAAAGGTTATCCACAGGGCTGCTGGCCGGGTTGCTGGCCTTGGGCTGCGCGGCGGCCCAGGCCGAACCGGGCTGCGAGACAGTGAAAATGGCCGACCCGGGCTGGAGCGACATCGCCGCCACCAATGCCCTCACTGGGTTTGTGCTCGAAGGCATGGGCTACAAGCCCAGGGTCGATACCCTGGCGGTGCCGATCATTTTCGGCGGCCTCAAGGACGGCCAGGTGGATGTGTTCCTGGGCAACTGGATGCCGGCGCAACAAGGCTTCTACGACAAGTTCGTGGCCTCGGGCGAGGTCACCCAACTGGCGAAAAACCTGGACGGCACCGAGTTCACCCTGGCCGTACCCGACTATGTGTGGGAGGCCGGCGTGCAGGATTTTGCCGACCTCAATCGGTTTGCCGAGCGCTTTGGCAGCAAGCTCTATGGCATCGGCGCCGGCGCCCCGGCCAACTTGTCGCTGCAAGAGATCATCAAGAAAAACGATTACGACCTGGGCCGCTGGAAACTGGTGGAATCCAGCGAGCAGGCGATGCTGGCCGAGGTAGCGCGGGCAGTGAAGCGCCAGCGCTTCGTGGCCTTTCTGGGCTGGACGCCGCACCCGATGAACGTGCAACTGAACATGCGCTACCTCAAGGGCGGCGAAAAGTACTTTGGCGCCACCGGCAGCGTCCACACCCTGACCCGCAAGGGTTATGCCCAGGCCTGCCCGAACGTGGCCAAGTTGCTGAACAACCTGACATTCACCCAGGCCATGGAAAACAGCATCATGGCCGCCGTGGCCAACGACAAAACCAGCAACGGCGCCGCGGCCAAGGCCTGGCTCCAGGCCAACCCGGCGGTGCTGGACGCATGGCTGGAGGGGGTGAAAACCCTGGATGGGCAGGAGGCGTTGGCGGCGGTTAAGGCCAGGCTTTAATAGCTGGTTTTTGCCTGGCGGTTTTTTCTGTGGGCCAGGTTCTGTGGGAGCGAGCCTGCTCGCGATGGCGGCAGTACAGCCAGCAACCATGACGGCAGGTATACCGCTATCGCGAGCAGGCTCGCTCCCACAGTGCTCTCCCATAGCGCTTTCCCACAGGGTTGGGCTCCTTAGGGTCTGCCCCCCGTCAACCCGCCACCTGATACTCTTTGGCCACCTCCCCCCACCTCCGAGGCCCCATGGCTGTGCCCACTCGCCATCAGTTGTTTCCCTTCCTCGCCTGGCTGCCGCGCCAGACCCGCGCCAGCGTGGGCCGCGACGCTATCGTCGGGTTGAGCGGGGCGATCCTGGCGTTGCCGCAGTCGATTGCCTACGCGCTGATCGCCGGCCTGCCGCCGGAATACGGTTTGTACGCGGCGATCGTGCCGGTGTTGATCGCCTGTTTGTGGGGCTCGTCGTGGCATTTGATCTGCGGGCCGACGGCGGCGATTTCCATCGTGCTGTATGCCAGTGTCAGCCCCTTGGCGGTGCCGGGGACGCAGGACTACGTGACCCTGATCCTGTTGCTGACCCTGCTGGCGGGCATTTTCCAGTGGCTGCTGGGGATGTTGCGCTTCGGCGCGCTGGTGAATTTCGTCTCCCATGCCGTGGTGCTGGGCTTCACCCTCGGCGCGGCGGTGGTGATTGCCCTGGGGCAGTTGCCCAACCTGTTGGGGCTGGAGGTGCCGAACCAGGCGACCGCGATCAACAGCCTGCTGGCGCTGCTGCGCGAGGCTGGGCACATCGACCGCCCGTCGCTGGCCCTGGGCCTGCTGACCCTGGCCCTGGGCATCGGCCTCAAGCGTTTGCTGCCGCGCTGGCCGACGCTGCTGCTGAGCCTGGTGGCCAGCAGCCTGCTGGTGTGGCTGTGGCCGGGGCTGTTTGGCCATGTGCAACGGGTCAGCGGGTTTGTCGGGCGCTTGCCGCCGTTCAGCGCTTTGCCGTTGGACCTGGACTTGATCCTGCGCCTGCTGCCCAGCGCGGTGGCGGTGGGCATGCTGGGGCTGGTCACCAGCCTGTCGATTGCCCGTTCGATCGCCGCACGTTCCCAGCAACTTCTCGACGCTAACCAGGAAGTTCGTGCCCAGGGCTTGTCCAATATCGTCGGTGGGTTTTTCTCCGGCTCGTTGTCGGCTGGCTCCTTCACCCGCTCCGGGTTGAGCTACGAGGCGGGTGCCTGCTCGCCGCTGGCCGGGGTGTTTTCGGCGCTGTGGGTGGCGCTGTTCGCCGTGGCCGGGGCAGGGTTGATCGCCCATATACCGCTGCCGAGCATGGCAGCGAGCATTGTGCTTATCAGTTGGGGGCTGGTGGATGTGCGCGGCATTCGCGCACTGCTGCGGGTCAGCCGCGCGGAGTTCGTGGTGATGCTGCTGACCTGCCTGGCGACCCTGTTGCTGGAGCTGCAAACGGCGATTTACGCCGGGGTGCTGGCGTCGCTGTTTTTCTACCTCAAGCGCACGTCGCAGCCACGGGTGCAGCAGTTGCGCGAGGGCGAGGACGATGTGCTGCGGGTCGGCGGGTCGATTTTTTTCGGCGCCAGCCATTACCTGCAAGTGCGCCTGCAACGCTTGCACGGCGCGCGGGTGGTGATCGACGCGCAGCAGATCAACTTTATCGACTACTCAGGGGTGGAGATGCTCCACCAGGAAGCGCGGCGCCTATTGCAGCAGGGCCGCAGCCTGACCCTGCGCCGCGCAAGGCCGCAGGTGGTGGAGGAGCTGATGAAGCTGGAAGGGCCGCAGAAATGCCCGATTCGGTTCGAGGACTGAGGGGTTTCTTGCTATGGGAGCCAGCCTCTGTGGGAGCGAGCCTGCCCGCGATGGCGGTGGGTCAGAAAAGGTGATGTCGGCTGACACTGCGCCATCGCGAGCGGGCTCGCTCCCACCAGGAGAGCTGAAGCCCTACAGCGCCAACCCCTGCCGCAACTGCGCCAACACCGGCGCCGTGTCCGGGCGCACGCCGCGCCACAGGTAGAAGGCTTCGCCGGCCTGTTCGACGAGCATGCCCAGGCCATCGAGCGACAGCGCCGCACCGTGTTCGCTGGCCCAGCGGCAGAACGGGGTCGGGGCCTGGCTGTACATCATGTCGTAGCACACCGTGTGGCCCGGTTCGATCAGGCTGCTGGCAATCGGCGGCAGGTCGCCCGCGAGGCTGGCGGAGGTGGCGTTGATAATCACGTCCACCGATTCGTGCAGCCAATCGAAACCGCTGGCCGACACCGGCCCCAGGTCGGCGAAGAGTTCGGCCAGCAGTTCGGCTTTTTCTACGGTGCGGTTGGCGATTATCAGCGACGAGGGCTGCTCGCCCAGCAACGGCTCCAACGCCCCACGCACCGCGCCGCCCGCGCCCAGCAGCAGCACGCGCTTGCCCTTGAGGCTGACCCCGGCATTGACCGTGAGGTCGCGCACCAGGCCCGCGCCGTCGGTGTTGTCGCCCAGCAGTGTGCCGTCGTCGAGTTTGCTTAAGGTGTTGACCGCACCGGCCCGCAGGGCGCGCTCGGTGAGGCGGGTGGCCAGGCGATAGGCCTGTTCCTTGAAGGGCACTGTGACGTTGGCGCCGCGCCCCTCGCGGAAAAATTCCCGGGCGCAGTGGGCGAAATCGTCGAGCGGCGCCAGCAGCGTGTCGTAAGCCAGTTGCTGACCGGTCTGCTGGGCAAACAGGCGATGGATCAGCGGCGATTTGCTATGGGCAATCGGGTTACCGAAAACGACGTAGTGATCCATCGGGCATCTCCTCGGTCAGGCCAGCCAGTCGCGGTCTTGCAGGAAGTAGTCGGTCAGGCGCGCTTCTTCGCTGCCAGGCTCGGGTTTCCAGTCGTAGCTCCAGCGCACTTGCGGCGGCAACGACATGAGGATCGACTCGGTACGCCCGCCCGATTGCAAGCCAAACAGGGTGCCACGGTCGTAGACCAGGTTGAACTCCACGTAACGGCCGCGGCGCAACTCCTGGAATTGGCGCTGCTGCTCGCTGTAGGCCTGGGCCTTGCGGCGCTGGACGATGGGCAGGTAGGCGTCGATGTAGGCGTCGCCGATGGCGCGCATGAAGGCGAAGCAGGTGTCGAAATCCCACTCGTTCAGGTCATCGAAAAACAGGCCGCCGATGCCCCGCGGTTCGTTGCGGTGCTTGAGGTGGAAGTAGCTGTCGCACCAGGCCTTGTAGCGCGGGTAGACATCGGCGCCGAACGGCGCGCAGGCCTGTTCGGCCACGCGGTGCCAGTGCACGCAGTCTTCGTCGTTGCCGTAGTAGGGGGTCAGGTCGAAGCCGCCGCCGAACCACCACACCGGTTCTTCGCCTTCTTTTTCTGCGATGAAAAAGCGCACGTTGGCGTGGGACGTTGGCACATAGGGGTTGTGCGGGTGGATCACCAGGGACACCCCCAGCGCCTCGAAGCCACGGCCGGCCAGCTCGGGCCGATGGGCGCTGGCGGACGGCGGCAGGCCGCTGCCGAATACGTGGGAAAAGTTGACGCCGCCCTTCTCGATCACCGCGCCGTTTTCGATCACTCGCGTGCGACCGCCGCCGCCGGCGGGCCGGGTCCAGGCGTCTTCGACGAAACGGGTGCCACCGTCCTCAGTTTCCAGGGCGGCACAAATGCGGTCTTGCAGGTCGAGCAGGTAGGCTTTTACGGCCTCGGTGCGGGTAGTCATGGCATCACCTTGAATCGGGCAAAGCTACACGGCGCTTCGTATGGAGCCTGAGGCCGGCGCAAATGGGCGCGTAGCATACCACTGCGCTCGCGTGCGCCGCAGTTGACGAAGATCAAGCTTAGGAGTCCGATAGGAGCCTTTGCCAACCGACCCGAGGACAGTGCAGATGGCCAAGCGTATTGAGTTCCGTGCCCATGGCGGCCCCGACGTATTGGAGTACGTGGACTACTCAGCGGCCGCGCCCGGCCCCCAGCAAGTGCAAGTGCGCAACAAGGCCATTGGCCTGAACTTCATCGACACCTATTTTCGCAGTGGCTTGTACGCGCCGCCGGCCTTGCCCTCGGGCCTGGGCGCCGAGGGCGCCGGGGTGGTGGAGGCGGTGGGCAGCGAAGTGACCCGGTTCAAGGTGGGCGACCGCGTGGCGTACGGCAGCGGCCCGTTGGGCGCCTACAGCGACCTGCATGTGCTGCCGGCGAACAACCTGGTGCATCTGCCCGAGGCCATCAGCTTCGAGCAAGCGGCGGCGGTGATGCTCAAAGGCCTGACGGTGCAGTACCTGTTGCGCCAGACCTATGCCCTCCAGGGCGGCGAAACCATCCTGTTCCACGCTGCGGCCGGTGGCGTGGGTTCGCTGGCGTGCCAGTGGGCCAAGGCCCTGGGCGTGAAGCTGATCGGCACCGTCAGCTCGCCCGAAAAAGCGGCGCTGGCCAAATCCCTCGGCGCCTGGGCGACCATCGACTACAGCCGCGAAGACGTCGCACAGCGTGTACTGGAACTGACGGACGGGAAAAAGTGCGACGTGGTGTACGACGGCGTCGGCAAGGACACCTGGCTGACGTCCCTGGACAGCGTGGTGCCACGGGGCTTGGTGGTGAGTTTCGGCAATGCGTCGGGCGCGGTGGAAGGGGTGAACCTGGGGATCCTCGCGGCCAAGGGCTCGCTGTACGTGACCCGGCCGACCCTGGCGACTTACGCCAACACCGCCGAAACACTGCAAACCATGGCCGATGAGCTGTTCGCCATGGTCACCAGCGGCAAGCTGAAGGTAGACATCAGCCAGCGATACCCACTGGCCGAAGCGGCCAAGGCGCAGACCGAGCTGTCGGCGCGGCGCACCACGGGGTCGACGATTCTGTTGCCTTGAGGGCGCTATCGCGAGCGGGCAGTCCCTAACCCGCCCGCACCACTTGGCCGGTGGCCAGGTCGCGGATCACGCTGGGGTTCTTGCGCCCGCCCAGGCGCCCGCCCAGCACCAGGTCCAGTTGCCCGCGAAAATACTGCTCCACCCGCAACCGGGTACGCGCCGCCGGGCGGCCCTGAGGGTTGGCCGAAGTGGACACCAACGGCCCGACCAGCGAGCACAAATCGCGCACTTGCGGGTGGTCGCTGACGCGCAGGGCCACGGTTTCGTGTACGCCGGTGATCCACTGCGGCAGCATCCCCCGGTGGGGCACCAGCCAGGTGTTGGGTCCCGGCCAGGTGCTGGCCATGCGGTCGATCCACAGGTCCGGGAAGTCTTCAAACAAAAAGTCGAACTGGCGGATGTTGTCCGCCACCAGGATCAGGCCTTTTTCCACCGAACGGCCCTTGAGCATCAGCAAGCGCTCGACCGCGTCGAGGTTCCACGGATCGCAACCCAGGCCCCACACGGCTTCGGTTGGATAGGCAATCACCGCCCCGGCGCGAATTTCTCGTGCGGCCTCTTGCACACGCCAACTATTGACCATCGCTGAGTCTCCAAAATGAAAGCTGCGCGCAGTTTACCGATCTTCCCGGTAAAGCCTAGCGCGCCAGCCAGCGCGCGCCTTCGCAAACGGCGCGGCCGTCCATCTCCAGCTCTGTCAGGGCCGCCAGCACCTTGGGCAAGGCCCAGCCACTGGCGGCGGCCAGGGCTTCGCTGGTGTGGGGCGCGGCGTGCAGCAGCGCCAGCAACGGGTGATCGCTGGGCGCCGGCGCCGCCTCGCAGGAGGGCGGTAGCTGCTGCCAGCCGCGCAGGGCTTCGAGCACGTGCTCGATGGTTTCCACCAGCACCGCGCCATCGCGGATCAACTGATGGCAACCCCGCGCTCCGGGGTGGTGGATGGAGCCGGGAATGGCATAGACCTCGCGGCCCTGTTCCGCCGCCAGCCGCGCGGTAATCAGCGAACCGCTGGCCACGCTGGCTTCCACCACCAGCACGCCGAGGGACAACCCGCTGATGATGCGGTTGCGCCGCGGGAAGTTGGCGGCGTTGGGCGCGGTCTCCAAGGGGAACTCGGACACCACTGCGCTACCGCCGTCGATCATGGCTTGCGCGAGGGTGCGATTGCGCTGTGGATAAAAATTTTCCAGGCCCGTGCCCAGCACGCCGATAGTCTGCCCGCCCACGTCCAGCGCGCCCTGGTGCGCCGCGCCGTCGATGCCCAGGGCCAGGCCGCTGGTAATGACAAAACCGGCGCCGGCCAGGCTGCGGGAAAACGTAGCGGCGGTGTCCATGCCCGGGCGCGACGCGCGGCGGCTGCCGACCATCGCCAACTGCGGTTTTTCCAGAATCTGCGGCGCGCCTGCGACGAACAACAGCGGCGGCGCATCGTCAATTTCCGCCAGCAGCGCGGGGTAGCCGGGCTGGTCCCACATCAGCAAATGCTGGCCCGGGCGCTCTAGCCAGGCCAATGCGTGGCTGGCGCCGTCGCGCACTTGGGGGTTGCGCCGGGCATCGCTACAGGCCGCCGGCAACCCCAAGGCGCGCCAGGCACTGGCCGGTGCGCTGAGGGCTTTGGAGGCCGAACCGAAGGCTTGCAGCAGCGTGTAAAAACGCCGCGGGCCGAGCTCCGGCAGGCGATGCAGGCGCAGGCGCGCTTCGAGTTCGGCAGGGGATAGAACGGTGGGAGCAGGTGTGGGCATCGGATCATCCTTGATCGATATAAGTCCCTTCGGAAAAGGAACAAGCTGTGGATAAGTCTGTTGGTAACTTGTTGAGAATCTGTGATTTCACCGGCCTTTTCAGGCCCTTCGCAGCGCCCATACGGCGACTGCTCGTTTCAACATCGGGGGAATCCCTTTATTATGTGCGTTCGCGCCCAACGCCTGAGCCCGCGTGGCTCGCTCCCCCAGGAGCGCGTTGGGCACCGGTCGCCCGTCAGGCCGCCGATTTCGCCCTTACTTCACACGTGCAGCAATTACGCTTATGGCCATTTTGAACATCCTCGAATTTCCCGACTCGCGCCTGCGCACTGTCGCCAAACCGGTGGCCGTAGTGGACGCCGAGGTGCGCCAGTTGGTCGATGACATGTTTGAAACAATGTATGAGGCCCCCGGCATCGGCCTGGCCGCCACCCAGGTCAACGTGCATAAGCGCGTGGTGGTCATGGATCTGTCCGAAGATCGCAGCGCGCCCCAGGTGTTCATCAACCCTGAGTTCGAGCCGCTGACCGAAGAAATGGGCGAGTATCAGGAAGGCTGCCTGTCGGTGCCGGAGTTCTACGAGAACGTCGAGCGCCCGTTGCGCGTCAAGATCAAAGCCCTGGACCGCGACGGCAAGCCATTCGAGCAGATTGCCGAAGGTCTGCTGGCGGTGTGTATCCAGCATGAGTGCGATCACCTCAACGGCAAGTTGTTCGTCGATTACCTGTCCACGCTCAAACGCGACCGGATCAAGAAGAAGCTGGAAAAGAAACATCGCCAGCAAGCTTGATCCCCTTCTTTCAAAGGCTTGCTGCAGCAAGCCTTTTTCTTTTTCGCGTGTTTTCAACCGAGAACTTTCATGACTGAGCCACTGCGCATTGTCTTTGCCGGCACCCCCGAATTTGCCGCCGAACACCTCAAGGCCCTGCTCGACAGCCCTTACCAGATCGTGGCCGTGTACACCCAGCCCGACCGCCCGGCCGGCCGCGGGCAAAAACTGGCGCCCAGCCCGGTCAAGCAACTGGCCCTGGAACACGGCATCGCCGTGCTACAACCGCCAACCCTGCGCAACGCCGAGGCCCAAGCCGAACTGGCGGCCCTCAAGCCCGACCTGCTGGTGGTGGTGGCCTACGGCCTGATCTTGCCGCAAGCGGTGCTGGATATTCCGCGCCTGGGCTGCATCAACAGCCACGCCTCGCTGCTGCCACGCTGGCGCGGGGCGGCGCCGATCCAGCGCGCCGTGCAAGCCGGCGATGCCGAAAGCGGCGTGACCGTGATGCGCATGGAACTGGGCCTGGACACCGGGCCGATGCTGCTTAAGGTCGCCACGCCCATCAGCGCCACCGACACCGGCGGCAGCCTGCATGACCGCCTCGCGCAAATCGGCCCGCCCGCCGTGCTGCAAGCCATCGCCGGGCTCGCTGCTGGCACCCTGCAAGGCGAAGTGCAGGACGACGCCCTCGCCACCTACGCCCACAAGTTGAACAAAGACGAAGCGCGTATCGACTGGAGCCGCCCAGCGGTGGAGTTGGAGCGCTTGGTGCGGGCCTTCTACCCGTGGCCGATCTGCCACAGCACGCTCAACGGCGAAGCGCTGAAAGTGCTCGCCGCCAGCCTGGCCGACGGCCACGGCGCACCGGGCGAGATTCTCGCCGCCAGCAAGGATGGCCTGGTGGTGGCCTGTGGCGAGCAGGCGCTGTGCCTGACCCGTCTGCAATTGCCCGGCGGCAAGGCGCTGAACTTCAGCGATTTGTTCAACAGCCGCCGTGAGAAATTCGCCCTGGGCACCGTCCTCGGCCACGCGGCGGATGCCCAATGAACCCGCGTCTGGCCGCCGCCAAGGCCCTGGCCGCCGTGCTCAGCGGCAAGGCCTCGCTCAACAGTTCGCTGCCGACCCAGTTGGATAAGGTGCAAGACCGCGACCGTGGTTTCACCCAGGACCTGGCCTTCGGCACCGCCCGCTGGCAGCCGCGGTTGTCGGCGCTGGCGGCCACGTTGCTGCAAAAACCCTTCAAGGCTGCCGATGCCGACGTCGAGGCGTTGTTGCTGGTGGGCCTGTACCAGTTGCTCTACAGCCGCGTGCCGGCCCACGCCGCCATCGGTGAAACCGTGGGTTGCGCCGACAAGCTGAAAAAGCCCTGGGCCAAGGCCCTACTCAACGCCGTGTTGCGCCGCGCCCAGCGCGAAAGCGAGGCGCTGTTGGCCGAGCTGGAGCACGACCCGGTGGTGCGCACCGCCCACCCGCGCTGGTTGCAAAAATCCCTCAAGGCCTTCTGGCCTCAGCAATGGGAAGCCATCTGCGCGGCGAACAACGCCCACCCGCCGATGATTCTGCGGGTCAACCGCCGCCATCATGGCCGCGACGCGTACCTCGGTTTGCTCAGCGCCGCAGGCGTGGCCGCCAAGGCGTGCGTGTTCAGCCAGGACGGCATCATCCTCGACGAGCCAAGTGACGTGCGCCAGTTGCCCGGTTTTGCCGAAGGCTGGATCAGCGTGCAGGACGAAGCCGCGCAACTGGCCGCCGACCTGCTCGACCTGGCCCCCGGCCAGCGCGTGCTCGACGCCTGCTGCGCGCCGGGCGGCAAGACGTGCCACATCCTGGAAGTCGAACCGGCCCTGGCCGGCGTGGTGGCCGTGGACCTGGAAGCCAAGCGCCTGGTGCGCGTGCGGGAAAACCTCGCGCGCCTGGGCCTGAGCGCCGAGTTGATCGCCGCCGATGGCCGCGACACCGCCGCGTGGTGGGACGGCAAGCCGTTCCAGCGCATCCTGCTGGACGCGCCGTGCTCGGCCACCGGGGTGATCCGCCGCCACCCGGACATCAAACTGACCCGCCAACCCGACGACATCGCCGCCCTCGCGGTGCTGCAAGGCGAGTTGCTCGACGCCCTGTGGCCGACCCTGGAGGTGGGCGGGGTGCTGCTCTACGCCACGTGCTCCACCTTGCCGACGGAAAACACCGAGGTTATCCAGGCGTTCTTGCAGCGCACCCCGGGCGCACGGGAGTTGGACATCGCCGGCCAACTGGGGCAGCCTGCCGCCGGCATCAAACAGCCCCACGGGCGCCAGTTGCTGGCGCAAGAGGGCGGGCATGACGGTTTCTACTACGCCAAGCTAATCAAGATCGCCGCCGCGCGCGGTTAACGGTTTTAAGGGAGTGAGCGGATGAAAATCATCATCCTCGGCGCAGGGCAGGTGGGCGGTTCGCTGGCAGAACACTTGGCCAGCGAAGCCAATGACATCACGGTGGTCGATACCGACGGCGAACGCCTGCGCGACCTCGGTGATCGCCTGGACATCCGCACGGTGCAGGGCCGCGGCTCGCTGCCGACCGTGCTGCGCCAGGCCGGCGCCGACGACGCCGACATGCTGGTGGCCGTGACCAACAGCGATGAAACCAACATGGTCGCCTGCCAGGTCGCCCACACGCTGTTCCACACCCCGACCAAAATTGCCCGCGTGCGCGAAGCGTCCTACCTGACCCGCGCCGACCTGTTCGACAACGACGCGATCCCGGTGGACGTGCTCATCAGCCCCGAGCAAGTGGTCACCAACTACATCAAGCGCCTGATCGAGCACCCTGGCGCCCTGCAAGTCATCAACTTCGCCGAGGGCAAGGCCCAACTGGTAGCGGTCAAGGCCTACTACGGCGGGCCGCTGGTGGGCCAGCAACTGCGCCAGTTACGCGAGCACATGCCGAATGTGGAGACGCGAGTCGCAGCTATTTTCCGACGCGACCGGCCGATCCTGCCCCAGGGCGATACGGTGATCGAAGCGGACGACGAAGTATTCTTCATCGCCGCCAAAGCGCACATTCGCGCGGTGATGAGCGAAATGCGCCGCCTCGATGAGAGCTACAAGCGCATCGTGATCGCCGGCGGTGGGCAGATCGGCGAACGCTTGGCCGAAGCCATCGAAAGCCGCTACCAAGTGAAGATCATCGAGATGAACCCGGCGCGCTGCCGCTACCTGTCCGATACCCTGGACAGCACCGTGGTACTGCAAGGCAGCGCTTCGGACCGCGACCTGCTGTTGGAAGAAAACATCGCCGAAGCCGATATTTTCCTGGCGCTAACCAACGATGACGAAGCCAACATCATGTCTTCGCTGCTGGCCAAACGCCTGGGCGCGCGCAAAGTGATGACCATCATCAACAACCCGGCCTATGTCGACCTGATCCAGGGCGGCGATATCGATATCGCCATCAGCCCGCAATTGGCCACCATCGGCACCTTGCTCACCCACGTGCGCCGCGGCGATATCGTCAGCGTGCACTCGCTGCGCCGCGGCGCCGCGGAGGCCATCGAGGCGATTGCCCACGGCGACTCCAAGTCGAGCAAGGTAGTCGGCAAGGCCATCGAGAACATCGGCCTGCCGCCGGGCACCACCATCGGCGCGATCATCCGCGACGAGGAAGTCATCATCGCCCACGACGACACGGTGATCGAAGCGGGCGACCACGTGATCCTGTTTCTTGTGGATAAAAAGCACATCCGCGATGTGGAAAAACTGTTCCACGTGGGGTTGAGCTTCTTCTAACCCCTTTGGCCTACCTCAAGAAGGAATCCATCCATGCTCGATTCCCTGGAAAAAATGCTCGCCAAGGGTGTGGATAACGCCCTGCTGCGCTTCGGCCTGGGCAAGGGCTACCTGGACCTGGGCGACAACGCCCGCGCAGCCGAGCACTTCACCCGCTGCGTAGCTTTTGACCCTAAGTATTCGGCAGCCTGGAAGCTGTTGGGTAAGGCGCACCTGGGCCTGGCCGACCGCGCCGGCGCACGGCACGCCTGGGAGCAGGGGCTGGAAGCGGCCCGCAGCCATGGCGACAAGCAGGCAGAAAAGGAAATGAGCGTGTTTTTGAAGAAGCTCGACCGCCAGGCGCAATGACCGCGGCGGCTACAGGTAGCGCAACGCGATCCCTTCGGCATCGACTTGCACCACTTCCATGCGCACCCGCGGCGCCACCACGGGCAGGCCTTGCACCTGGCCGTAGACCACCGCGCCCTTGCTCAGCCCCGCCAGGGCCGGGTGTTTGACGTACACCCCGCTGGCGGAAAGGTGGCGGGTCTGGCCCAGGCATTCGCCGAAGCTTTCATGCTGGATCTTGATGCGAAAGGATTTGCGTAGATCGGACATCTGTTGCGCCCTATTGAACCTTTGCGTTGTGGATAACCCTGCAAGAAGGTTATCCACAGATCGTGCCAATGCACTCAGTACCAGCGAGCCTCGCCCGGTGGGCGCTTTTTGAAGCGCTTCATGCTCCACATGTATTGGCTTGGGTAAGCCGCCACATACTTCTCCACCACCTGGCTCATGGCCGCGCAAGACGTTTGGGTATCGGTGCTGTACATGGCCTCTGGCGCAGCTTCGAGGATCACTTTGTAGCCCGAACCGTCCGGCAGGCGCAGGGCATGCAGGAACACGCCCACGGCTTTGCCGCCGGCGAGCATGTTGGGCACGAACTTGCTGGTCAGGGCCTGGGTGGCGAAAAACGGCACGAAGATACCGGCGGATTCGGCCGGTTCCGGGTCAGCCGGGATGCCCACTGCACCACCTTTGCGCACTTCCTTTATGACACTGAGGATGCCTTCTTTGGTCGATGCCGCGACGCGGTTGCCCAGTTGCACGCGTTGCTTGCGCAGCAGGTCGTCCACAGCTTTGAGCTTGGGCGGGCGGTAGAAAATAATCGGTTTGCACTGGCTGCAATAGAAGTGGTTGAGCACTTCCCAGTTGCCCAGGTGGCTGGTGATACCGACCACGCCTTTGCCCGAGGCCAGGGCCTCCTTGAGCACCTCCAGGCCTTCGACTTCGCGCACCAGATCGATGGAGCGCTGCGCCGGCCAGATCCACGCGCAGGCGCTTTCGGTCAGCGACTTGCCGATGTCCCTCAGGCTGCGCCCGACCAATTGCTCGCGCTCGGCGGGGTCCATGTCGGGGAAGCACTTGCTCAGGTTGATGCGCACCACGTCGCGCGAACGGTTCGGGGTTTTCCACATCACCCAGCCAATGGCCGCGCCCACTGCTTGCACGGCCCGCCACGGCAGCAGGGCAAACAACCGCAGAGCGCCTACCAGCAAGGCGCCTTTCAACTTATCCACAGGTCACTCCTGATCTCATGTGCTGTGTGCGAACCGCGCATTCTAACCGCGTGCGGCCAAGGGCGCGTAGCGATCACAGTCAACGGTGTGGTCCATGACCATGCCCGAGGCCTGCATCAGCGCATAACAGATGGTCGGGCCAACGAAGGTGAAGCCGGCCTTTTTCAGGCCCCGGCTCATGGCTTCGGCTTCGGGGGTAACCGCGGGGACTTCGCTGCGGTCCTTGAAGTGGTTGATTTTCGGCTGCCCACCGACGAACGACCACAGCAGCGCCACCGGGTCGTCCTGGGCCAGCCACGCCTGGGCGTTGCGCCGGGCGGCGTTGAGCTTCAGGCGATTGCGGATGATCCCGGGGTCGAGCATCAATTGCTCGATTTCGGCGTCGCTCATCTGCGCCACGCGCTGCACATCAAAGCCGAACAGGACCTGGCGATAATGTTCGCGTTTGCGCAAAACCGTGATCCAGGACAACCCGGCCTGGAACCCTTCGAGCAATAACAACTCGAACAGACGCTGCGCATCGCGTAGCGGCACGCCCCACTCCTGATCGTGATAAGCCATGTAAAGCGGATCTTGTGAGCACCAAAAGCAGCGTGGCATAAGGCTCCAGGGGGCGTGCGCGCAAATGAATCGGGTATACTCCCGCTCTTTAAATCGCAGCCCAAGAAACAGGTGAATTTGTGAGCCAGCCTACGCCAGCCGTGCGTACCTTCCAAGACTTGATCCTCGCGCTCCAGCAATACTGGGCCGAGCAAGGTTGTGTGGTACTTCAGCCCTACGATATGGAAGTAGGCGCCGGCACTTTTCATACCGCCACGTTCCTGCGCGCCATCGGCCCGGAAACCTGGAACGCCGCTTATGTGCAGCCCAGTCGTCGCCCGACTGACGGCCGCTACGGCGAAAACCCGAACCGTCTGCAGCACTACTATCAGTTCCAGGTTGTCCTGAAGCCGAACCCGGACAACTTCCAGGAGCTGTACCTGGGCTCGCTCAAGCACGTGGGCCTGGACCCGCTGGTGCACGACATCCGCTTCGTCGAAGACAACTGGGAATCGCCGACCCTGGGCGCCTGGGGCCTGGGCTGGGAAGTCTGGCTCAACGGCATGGAAGTCACCCAGTTCACCTACTTCCAGCAAGCGGGCGGCATCGAGTGCTACCCGGTGACCGGCGAAATCACCTACGGCCTCGAACGCCTGGCCATGTACCTGCAGGGCGTGGACTCGGTCTACGACCTGGTCTGGGCCGATGGCCCGTTCGGCAAGGTGACCTACGGCGACGTGTTCCACCAGAACGAAGTGGAGCAATCGACCTACAACTTCGAGCACGCCAACGTCGAGAAACTGTTCGAGCTGTTCGACTTCTATGAAAGCGAAGCCAAGCGCCTGATCGAACTCGACCAGCCGCTGCCGTTGCCCAGCTATGAAATGGTGTTGAAGGCGTCCCACACCTTCAACCTGCTGGACGCGCGCCGGGCGATCTCGGTGACCGCGCGCCAGCAATACATCCTGCGAGTGCGCACCCTGGCGCGTTCCGTCGCCCAAGCCTACCTGCTGGCCCGCGCCAAGTTGGGCTTCCCGATGGCAACCCCGGACCTGCGTGATGAAGTGTTGGCTAAGCTGGAGGCTGCACAATGAGTGCTCAAGATTTTCTGGTTGAACTGGGCACCGAAGAACTGCCACCCAAAGCCCTGAATACCCTGGCCGAAGCGTTCCTCGCCGGTATCGACAAAGGCCTGCAGGCCGCGGGCCTGGGCTATGAAGCCAAGCAGGTCTACGCCGCGCCGCGCCGCTTGGCCGTGCTGATTACCGCGCTCGCCACCCAACAACCGGACCGCAGCATCAACCTCGACGGCCCGCCCCGCCAGGCCGCGTTCGATGCCGAAGGCAACCCGACCCAAGCCGCCCTTGGCTTTGCCAAGAAGTGTGGCGTGGAGCTGAGCGAAATCGACCAGAGCGGCGCGAAACTGCGCTTCAGCCAGGTCATCAAGGGCAAGCCAACCGCCAGCCTGCTGCCGACCATCGTCGAAGACTCCCTCAACGACCTGCCGATTCCCAAGCGTATGCGCTGGGGCGCGCGCAAAGAAGAATTCGTACGCCCAACCCAATGGCTGGTGATGCTGCTCGGTGACCAGGTCATCGACTGCACCATCCTGGCGCAAAAGGCCGGCCGCGATTCCCGTGGGCACCGCTTCCACCACCCGGACAGCGTGCGCATCACCTCGCCAGCCAACTACCTGAACGACTTGCGCGCCGCCTATGTACTGGCCGACGCCAACGAGCGCCGCGCCATCATCAGCCAGCGCACCGCAGAACTGGCCACCCGCCAGGAAGGCACCGCGATCGTGCCGCCAGCGCTGCTCGACGAGGTGACTGCCCTGGTGGAATGGCCCGTGCCGCTGGTGTGCTCGTTCGAGGAACGCTTCCTCGACGTGCCCCAGGAAGCCCTGATTACCACCATGCAGGACAACCAGAAGTACTTCTGCCTGCTGGACGCTGATGGCAAGTTGCTGCCGCGCTTTATCACCGTAGCCAACATCGAAAGCAAAGACCCACAGCAGATCATCGACGGTAACGAGAAAGTGGTTCGCCCACGCCTCACCGACGCCGAGTTCTTCTTCAAGCAAGACAAGAAGCAAAAACTCGAAGCCTTCAACCTGCGCCTGCAAAACGTGGTGTTCCAGGAAAAACTGGGCAGCGTCTACGACAAGGCCGAGCGTGTTTCCAAGCTGGCGGCGCACATCGCCACCCGCATCGGCGGCGACGCCACCCGCGCGGCCCGTGCCGGCCTACTGTCCAAGTGCGACCTGGCCACCGAGATGGTCGGCGAGTTCCCGGAAATGCAGGGCGTGGCCGGCTACTACTACGCCCTCAACGATGGTGAGCCGCAAGACGTCGCCCTGGCCCTGAACGAGCAGTACATGCCCCGTGGCGCCGGCGCCGAACTGCCGAGCACCCTCACCGGCGCGGCCGTGGCGATTGCCGACAAGCTCGACACCCTGGTAGGGATCTTCGGCATCGGCATGCTGCCCACCGGCAGCAAAGACCCCTACGCCCTGCGCCGTGCCGCCCTCGGCGTGCTGCGCATCCTGATCGACAAGAAACTCGACCTCGACCTGACCGACGCCGTGGCCTTCGCGGTCAATGCGTTCGGCGCCAAGGTCAAGGCCGCGGGCCTGGCCGATCTGGTGCTGGAATTCATCTTCGACCGCTTGCGCGCTCGCTATGAAGATGAAGGCGTGGACGTTGCCACCTACCTCTCGGTGCGCGCCCTGAAACCCGGCTCGGCCCTGGACTTCGACCAGCGTGTGCAAGCGGTGCAGGCCTTCCGCCAACTGCCGGAAGCGGCAGCGCTGGCGGCAGTGAACAAGCGGGTATCGAACTTGCTGAGCAAGGTCGAAGGCAATATCCCAACCACCGTTGAAGCCAAATACTTCGACAATGCCAACGAGTTCTCCCTGTACTCGGCCATCCAGCAAGCCGACCAGGCTGTGCAACCGATGGCGGCGGCGCGTCAGTACCGCGAGTCCCTCGCACGCCTGGCAGCCCTGCGTGAACCCGTTGACGCTTTCTTCGAAGCGGTAATGGTCAACGCGGAAGATGCCAACGTGCGGGCCAACCGCTACGCGCTGTTGGCACGTCTGCGCGGCCTGTTCCTGGGCGTTGCCGACATTTCGCTGTTGGGCTAGGGAGTCGCCGTTGAAACTGCTGATGCTCGATCGGGACGGGGTCATCAACTATGACAGCGACGCTTACATCAAGTCGGTCGAGGAGTGGACTCCACTGCCCGGCTCGGTCGAAGCCATCGCGCAGTTGAGCAAGGCCGGATGGACGGTGGCCGTCGCCACCAACCAGTCCGGCATTGCTCGCGGCTACTACGACATCGCCACGCTGGACGCCATGCACCAGCGCCTGCGCGCCCTGGTGGCGGAGCAGGGGGGTGAGCTGGGCCTGATCGTCTACTGCCCCCATGGCCCCGATGAAGGCTGCGATTGCCGCAAACCCAAACCCGGCCTGCTGAAAACCATCGCGGCTCATTACCAGGTGGAATTGGCCCGTGTCTGGTTCGTGGGCGACAGCATCAGTGACCTGGAGGCAGCCAAAGCCGTCGACTGTCAGCCAGTTTTGGTAAAAACCGGTAAAGGCGAAAAGACTCTGGGCAAAACCCTACCGGTGGGCACCTTGATTTTTGACGATCTGGCGGCGATTGCCGCTGAACTTATCCACAACTAGGGTTCTTCTGACGTCCTGACCAGGGAATGTTCGGGAGTGCGCTTGAACAGGCGGGCAATGCCCGCAACGGTAAATGTCGCTATGTCGATCTTGCAGGCAATCAGGACCTTCTTCTTTTACCTGCTGCTGGGCACCAGCTCCTTGCTCTGGTGCAGCCTGAGCTTTTTCATCGCGCCTTTTCTGCCTTTCAAGGCCCGCTATCGCTTCATCAACGTCTATTGGTGCCGTTGTGCGCTGTGGCTGAGCAAGGTCTTTCTCGACATCCGCTTTGAAGTCAAAGGCGCCGAGAACGTCCCTGCACAACCCTGCGTCATCCTGTCGAACCACCAAAGCACCTGGGAGACGTTCTTTCTCTCCGCCTATTTCCAGCCCTTGAGCCAAGTCCTCAAGCGCGAACTGCTGTTCGTGCCCTTCTTCGGCTGGGCCATGGCCATGCTGCGCCCGATCGCCATCGACCGCGACAACCCCAAGGCCGCCCTCAAGCACGTCGCCAAAAAAGGCGATGAACTGCTCAAGGACGGCGTCTGGGTCCTGATCTTCCCCGAAGGCACCCGCGTCCCCTTCGGCCAGGTCGGCAAATTCTCCCGAGGCGGCACCGCCCTGGCCGTCAACGCCGACCTGCCCGTCCTGCCCATTGCCCACAACGCCGGCAAATTCTGGCCAAAAACCGGTTGGGCGAAAAAAGCCGGCGTCATCACCGTCGTCATCGGCGAACCCATGTACGCCAACGGCACCGGCCCCCGCGCCATCGCCGAACTCAACGACCGCGCCGCCGCTTGGAACGAACAAACCCAACGCGACATGGGCTCCCTGCCGCCGAGCATGGCTGAAGTGGAAAAAGTGGCTGTTTAAAATCTGTGGATAAACTGTGGGTGTTTTAACTATGGAGTTAACTGGCCTTATACCATTGATTTATATATATATTTCTTAAGGGCATAAAGCTCATGAAAAGGTGCATAATTTTTATGACCTGATAGGCCATAACTGAAATTCTTTCTTTTAGAGGTTCGGATTTTTTCATCATAAAACCCGCTGGCATCCATCATTACAGGTGAGCGAAATAACCTCACCACAGAAATACGTTAATCAAAACTCAGCGATGGCTAACAAACAATCAGCATTTGCTAGAACAATTTGAAGTAACCGTACATACGCCGTTAAAAATGGATAAGTCGCTTACTCGCAAACAAAGTTACCTCACGCGTAAAAACCAAAATAAAACCTGACAACTAAACATTTCTGCGAATTGAACATGCAAAGGTTAGTTTTAAAAATCAACTTCTTCGGGATTTCATTCTATATCGCTTAACAGCATTAGCCAATTTAAAAAGCCCTATCAAGATAGCCTTATGCACTAAGCCTATGCCTTCCAAATGTTTGACGCCCGATGTCCATTGAACTCGCCGGATATAGTCTATGACTTGGCGACGAGAGTGCGAACTAACAGCTGATAGCGCTATAGTTGACAATGCAGGGGCTTTATTTTTTTGGAAAATTTCACCGAAACCAAAAACATCATGCTGTGGGGTATCTATAAAAATGCGGGCCAAGTCTGTGTCTGGGTTGGTGCTTAATTTCTTCCAAATATGTACTGCAGACTTATGAAGTTCCATAGAGCTAACGACATAACGCTCTAGATAGGGCCCCCATACTTTCGACGCGCAGGCAACTCCATTTTGAAAATGAATAGAGAACTCATCATGAGATCTATTCTCATCTTCTGAGACTTTTCGCTGAGCTTCAACTTTTCCATCGATCATCAAATATCTTTCAGCACTTCCTTTATTAGAAGTGCAGAGCATTTCAAGTACAGCAAATGCCTCAAACAACGCCGCTTTATCTGGGTCGCTTAACTCATTAACGCCATAAGCGGACTTTGTGGTATTCCTCCCTTGAGGATTTATCACTTTCCGGAGGCCGAGGTACATACCGTGTAAATGTGCAGTGGATTTTATACGAGCCAAATTATCTTGGATCGTACCGCGCCAGCCAATATCAACAACACCAACATTGCCGTTTTGGGTAAGTCCTTTAGTCTCAAGGTAACAGCTCAACAAACCACGCTGTTCCTGCATCTGCTTTTGCACCGCATTAATAAAGATGGTCGAGCTAATAAGTTTTTTTAACGGCTCACTGTCTTCCGGATTATCGATTATATCCGTCGGCTGCAGGCCCACCTCTTTTAGAAGTTCAGAAAACGATTCGCACTCAAGACCCAACGTAGAGAATAAACCAGATATTTTTTGCGAACGATTCAAACGCCAAATCCGATTGAACTCTTCTATCGATACAGCCTCCATCGACGCAACAAATGTAGCTAAGCGGCTAACCTCGAGCTGCTCTTGCGAGGGCAGCGGATGCCCAAAAAACTCATTAGTAGGAAAAATAGTTTCATATATCCGCTGAAAAAATTCGCCTTCGCGTGTAAGAAAAAAAATCTTATCCAGTTTCTGTACAACAGCTTCCTCAGCTATCCACATAGCAAATCCAATGAATAGAGGCGCTGCCTCGATACCAAATCGAAATGCTGAGGCCTCTATCGTTTGCAATTTAGATAGTGGAGTTATAGATGCTTGAATGCTGAGTCGGCGTAGATGCTGGAACAATACATCTCGTGAAACAAACAGACCTTCACGCTGCTCCCTGGCGCTATGAGAATGCTCCGGGACAAAAGATATGCCTTTCACACCTAGAGAGAGAGGCATCTCCACATCCGACCAGGGATGATCTCCAATATGAACATGCTCTTCTGGTTTTATGCCATAACGTTCATGTAGATACCTAAACAACGCTCCCGAGCGTTTGTTAAGACCCACATCACATGAACTTAAGCCGTCTTCATATACATGACTCAGACCTTTTTGCGCAAGCAGCTGCTTTAGGCTCTGTACGTAAACCCAAGAAATACGATTTTCTGTAAAATACACCGCCATTAAAGCCAGGAGGCCAAGATGGCAAAGCGGTATGAACTCCCCGACGCAGCCTGGGATCTGGTTGCAGATATCTTCACCAAAAATCAGCGCAC